>JASLGV010000322.1 GCA_030149995.1 Pedobacter sp. | reverse complement strand
AGCAGACTGGTCGTTATTAGCCAGATTGTATTTAAATGCCGAAGCTTATATCGGAACACCGAAATATACCGAGGCCATTACTTATTCAAGTAAAGTGATTAACGGGGGGTATGCCTTAAAAACAAATTATAAAGATCTGTTCCTGGCCGATAACGATGTAAACAATCCGGAAAACATCTTAACCATTAATTACGATGGATTAAAAGGAACCAATAACGGAGGTACAACCTACATCATCAACGCTGCCATCAATGCAGATATGAACCCGGCTTCTTACGGTGTTCCGAATGGCGGATGGGGTGGTAACAGAACCCGTCAGAACCTGCCGGCCTTATTCCCGGATCCATCGGGTAATGCCGATAAAAGAGGCGTGTTCTTTGGTACCAAAAGCACGGTTGATGACATTGCAACCTTTACCGATGGTTTACGTGTAACTAAATTTAAAAATGTTACTTCTACAGGTGCTACACCTCCGTCATTGGGTGGTTCTTACAGTTCACTTGATTTTGCCATTTTCAGATTGGCAGAGCAATATTTGATTTACGGAGAAGCAGTGGCAAGAGGTGGTTCTGGCGGCGACGCAGCACAAGCTTTAATCTATGTTAATAACTTGCGTCAGCGTGCTTATGGCAATACTTCAGGTAATGTAACAGCGGCAACCCTGACAAGAGATTTTTATTTAGATGAGCGTGCCCGCGAGTTATACTGGGAAGGTCATCGCCGTACCGATTTGGTACGCTTTGGAAAATTTACCGGCTCAACTTATCTGTGGCCGTTTAAAGGTGGAACCAAGCCAGGTGGCAACGTACCGGCATACAGAAACCTGTATCCATTGCCGGCAGCCGATTTAATTGCGAATCCGAACCTGGTTCAAAATACTGGTTATTAATCTAAAAGGACAAAACATGAAATCGATTTTTTTAAAATATTTAACGTTTTGCTTCATCGCTTTATCGTTATACGCCTGTAAAAAGGATGAAAGCCAGGTGGTTTCAAATGTGGGGCCGGCAGGAACGCTTACGGCTTCCACAACAACACTTAACCTGTCATTAGCCAATGGCGACAAAACAGCTTTAACGCTTTCGTTTCCGGCTTCGGTGGTAACGGGTTACCAGATTCCGGTTACAACAACTTTACAGTTTGATTTAAAAGGTAAAAATTTTGCTTCTGCTAAAGAAGAAGTGGTAACAACCACTTCTTATGCACCAACAGTTGCCGAGGTTAATAAAATGTTGCTGGCGCTGGGTGCTAAAGTAGATGAGGCAGCAGAGGTAGAGGTACGTTTAAAATCTGCTCCTGCTCCGAACGCGGTTACTTACTCAAACGTAATCACTTTAAAAGCAACCCCTTATCTTGCTTCATCGTGGATGTATGTGCCGGGTGCTTATCAAGGTTGGAACGTTGAAACTGCCGATAGTTTAATTTCTGAAACCAGCAATGGTATTTATATTGGCCTGATTAATTTTACACCTGGAAATTTAACTTTTAAGGTAACGCCGGCTAAAAAATGGGATGTTGCTTATGGTGATGGCGGTGGAAATACGATCAGTACATCTGGTGGCGACATCAGTGCGGGAACCCCGGGTTTAAAACAGATTACCGTAAATCTGAACGATAAAACCATTAAAATTGTTGATGCAACGAACTTCTGGTCAATTATTGGCGATGCCATTCCGGGTACCAACTGGGATGTTGATGTGGACCTGAAACCAATCAACGATGGTAAAAATACCTGGAAAATTACAACCAATCTGGTGCCTGGAGGATTTAAATTCAGACGGGATCACGATTGGGCAAACAGCATTGGTAACAATGCCGACAATATTAACGTCACGGCTGCCGGTAGCTACACGCTAACCTTAACGGTTGATGCTGGTGGCACCACCGGAACCTATAAAATGGTTAAAAATTAATCACTAACTATAATCCCTGTAAAGAAATATTCTTTGCAGGGATTTCATGTTTGGTCTTCATTTTCTGCTTCTCCTTATTCCTATTACATCACACGCAGACCATCTTTTTGGTCACATCTAATTAAAAAAATGAGCGTAAAAAAAATCTTTATCACCGTTTGTATAGTCTGGATGCATGTAAGTCTCTTTGCCCAAAAGCTGGAGCGGATAGAGCCCATGTTCTGGTTTACTGGCATGCACAATCCAAAATTGCAGTTACTGGTACATGGCGAAAACATTGCAGCAAGCACCGTATCGCTTACATATCCGGGCGTAGAACTGGTTAAAGTTAATAAAGTAGAAAATCCCAACTATTTATTTCTCGACCTGGAGATTTCCAATGCCGCCAAAGCCGGAAAATTTCCAATCAGTTTTGCCCTTAAAGGAAACAAGAAATTAACCTATACCTACGAGTTAAAGAACCGGGATCAATCGGCCGGCCGCGTACAAGGCGTTACCAGCAAAGATTTTATTTACCTCCTCATGCCAGATCGTTTTGCCAACGGCGATAAAACAAACGATGTGGTAAAAGGACTTGAAGAGAAAACGATTAACAGAGATAGCATGTACTATCGCCATGGAGGCGATATTCAGGGTGTGATCGATCATTTGGATTATCTAAAAGATTTGGGCGTTACCACCATCTGGATGACACCAGAAATTGAAAACGACATGGCTCATGCCTCTTATCATGGCTATGCCGTAACAGATCATTATAAAATAGATCCCCGCTACGGAAGCAATGAACTGTATAAAAAATATGTTGAAGCTGCACATGCAAAAGGCTTAAAAGTAATTAAAGATATTGTGCACAACCACATCGGTACCGGACACTGGTTCTATAAGGATTTACCGATGAAAAACAGGTTGAATCAATGGCCGGCATACACCCAAACCAGCTACCGCGATCAGCCCGTAATGGATCCGCACGCATCGGCAGCTGATAAAAAACAAATGCTCGATGGCTGGTTTGTACCTTCAATGCCCGATTTAAATCAAACCAACCCTTACGTACAAAACTATTTAACCCAGAACCACATCTGGTGGGTAGAATATGCCGGGATTGACGGACTTCGTTTGGATACATATCCTTACAACGATCCGGGATACATGGCAGACTGGGCACTTAAAATACATGCCGAATTTCCAAACCTGTCGGTATTTGGCGAAACACTGGTTTCTTCAGTAGCCAGCCAGGCTTATTTTGTAGGTGGAAATACGGTAAACCGTGGTCTGGATACACATTTACAGGGCATAACAGATGCGGTATTAAAAGATGCGATCTACGAAGGTTTAAATGGAAAACCGGGCTGGGTAGATGGTGTTAACCGTTTATACGCCACACTCGCGCTTGATTTCCTGTACAAAGATCCTGCAACAAACTGCATTTTTCTTGATAACCATGATATGAGCCGTTTTTACTCCATGGTACACGAAGATTTTAACAAGTACAAATCCGGACTTGCCATTTTATTAACCACCCGGGGCATTCCTCAAATGTATTATGGTACCGAAATTTTAATGAAAAATTTCTCAGATCCCGATGGACTGGTCCGCTCGGATTTTCCTGGCGGATGGGCCGGCGATAAAGAAAACAAGTTTACAGCTGCGGGTAGAACTGCACAGGAAAACGAGGCCTTTAATTTTGTAAAAACCCTGGCCAATTTCCGTAAAACAAGCACCGCCTTACAAACCGGAAAATTAATGCAATATGTACCACAAGAGGAGGTTTATGTTTATTTTCGTTACAACGACCAAGCTAAAGGTACGGTAATGGTGATTGTAAACAACAATGAAAAAGAAAAAGACCTCAATACAGAGCGGTTTAACGAAAGAATTCAAAACCATACATCAGCCAGGAATGTCATTACAGGCGGCACTGTTGATGTTAAGCAGATTAAAATCCCTGCAAAAACAACCTTAGTACTGGAATTACAATAAATTTTAAAGCCTTTTACGCAAAAGGGATATCATTATAAGAATGCAAGAGAATACAACACACACCATCAGCCCGGTAAAGGCTTGTCTGTTTGATTTGGATGGTGTACTGGTCGATACAGCAATTTACCATTACAAAGCCTGGAAACGCCTGGCCAACAGCCTGGGCTTCGATTTTACTGAAGAACAAAATGAGCAGCTTAAAGGAATTAGTCGTGTAGAAAGTTTAAATAAAATTTTAGCCTGGGGCGGAATTGAAAAAACAGAAGCCGAAAAGGAAGCGCTTGCTGCTTTAAAAAATGGCTGGTACGTAGAAATGATTAAGGAAATGACTCCGGCCGAAGTATTGCCAGGTACGGTTGTTTTCTTAGATGCGATCAGGGTAGCCGGCTACAAGGTAGCATTGGGCTCTGCCAGTAAAAACTCCGGTATCATATTGGAAAAAACAAACCTGACTCATTTTTTTGATGCAATAGTGGATGGCAATGTGGTTTCAAAATCAAAGCCAGACCCTGAAGTATTTTTAAAAGGAGCTGAACTTTTAGGAGTCGCCCCCGGCCAATGTGTGGTTTTTGAAGATGCGGTAGCCGGCGTACAGGCAGCCAAAACAGGCGGGATGAAAGCAATTGGAATCGGACAGAAAGAGATCCTGGTACAGGCAGACCTGGTGGTAAGTGGATTAGATAAATTAAGCGTTAAAGATTTACAAGCATTATAGAAGGAAGAAGGGGCGGCATTAACTTAAAAGGTAAATGTCCATTCCAGCACCGGAACAACATATATTAAGATGAAGAACTACATTAAAGCAGATGAGTGGAATATTATCGAAGAAGGCTTTGATCCACACTTAAATAAAATTTCTGAAAGTATTTTTAGCCTTGGAAATGGGCGCATGGGACAGCGGGCTAATTTTGAAGAAACATATACCGGCGATACCTTACAGGGAAATTATGTTGCCGGTGTTTATTATCCGGATAAAACCCGCGTGGGCTGGTGGAAAAACGGGTACCCTGAATATTTTGCCAAAGTACTGAATGCAACCAACTGGATTGGAATAGAAGTAAAGGTAGACGGAGCAGTACTGGATCTGGCCAACGCTGAAGTTTCGGACTTTAAGCGGATCTTAAACATGCGCGAAGGATACCTCGAAAGAACATTTACAGCGACCCTTAAAAGCGGAAAACAATTAAACGTAAAATCTGTTCGCTTTTGCAGCATTGCAGATGATGAGGTTGGAGCCATTCGCTACAGCATTAAGGCATTAAACTTCGATGGACAGTTAACCTTAACCCCTTTTCTGGATGGAGATGTTAAAAACCAAGACAGCAACTACGATGAAAAATTCTGGGAAATGGTTGCCGACGACCTTGGAGATCAGGAAGCATATCTCACTTTAAGAACCAAGAAAACAGCTTTCGAAGTATGTACAGGTAGTTCAGTGGATATTTTAAAAAACAATGAAAAATTAAACATTCATTCAGAAGGCATCCGAAAAGAAAAGTTTGTAGGACAGCAGTTTAACGTAGCCGTAAAAGCAAATGAAGAAATATCGTTGGTTAAAATTGCCGCGAACCTGTCATCAGAAAATTACGCTAAAGAAACTCTTTTATCAGAAACCAAATCGGTTATTGCCCGTTCGGTAGCCAAAGGATTTGATACCTTACTTAAAGAACAGGCCGAAGCCTGGGCTAATAAATGGGAAGAAAGCGATATCGTAATTGAAGGCGATGTTGCCGCGCAACAAGCCATCCGCTTTAACATTTACCAGTTGTTTCAAACTTATACGGGTAAAGACGATCGCCTGAATATTGGTCCGAAAGGATTTACAGGAGAAAAATACGGCGGTTCTACATATTGGGATACTGAAGCTTATTGCGTACCTTTTTACCTGGCCACAGCACCACAGGAAGTAAGCAAAAACCTGTTGGTTTACCGTTATAAGCAATTGGATAAAGCCATTGAAAATGCCGGAAAACTGGGCTTCAAAAATGGGGCGGCTTTATATCCGATGGTAACCATGAATGGAGAAGAATGCCACAATGAGTGGGAAATTACTTTCGAGGAGATCCACCGTAACGGGGCCATTGCTTTTGCCATTTACAACTACATCCGCTATACAGGCGATCAGGATTATTTATTTGATTACGGACTGGAAGTACTGATCGGTATTGCCCGTTTCTGGAAACAACGCGTAAACTGGAGCGCAGAAAAACAGCAGTTTGTTATGCTGGGTGTTACCGGACCAAATGAATACGAAAACAATGTAAACAACAACTGGTATACCAATATGCTGGCCAGCTGGTGTCTGAAATATGCAACCGAAGCAGCCGGAATTGTTAAAGCAGCACAGCCTGAAAAATATGCCGCACTTATTGAAAAACTTAATTTCAGCGAGCAGGAATTTGAAGACTGGAATGAGATAATTACCAAGATGTATTACCCGGTTGATGCCGAAAAAGGTATTTTCCTTCAGCAGGATGGTTACCTGGATAAAGAACAGATTCTGGTAAAAGACTTACCGGCATCTGAGCGTCCGATTAACCAGAAATGGAGCTGGGACCGTATTTTACGTTCATGTTTCATCAAACAGGCCGATGTTTTACAAGGGCTTTATTTCTTTGAGGAGGATTACGACCTGGAAACCCTTAAACGGAATTTTGATTTTTACGAGCCAAGAACGGTTCACGAAAGTTCTTTATCACCTTGTGTACACAGCATTTTAGCCGCTAAGTTAAACGACGAAGCCCGCGCTTATGAGTTTTACCTGCGCACAGCGCGACTGGATTTAGACGATTATAACAACGATACCGAAGATGGCTTGCACATTACTTCTATGGCCGGTACCTGGATGAGCGTGGTAGAAGGTTTTGCGGGTATGCGCGTACGCAACAATAAACTGCAGTTTAATCCATTCTTACCAGGTAAATGGAAATCTTTTTCGTTTACCATTGGGTTTAGAGGTGCAAATCTGAAAGTTAGAATTACAGAAAACGGCATCAATATCCGTAACAATACAGAAACAGCACTTGAAATTGATATTCGCAACCAGGTACATACATTAGCCGGACTTGCTGAAATAGAAGTAAATAATACATCCCTGGCATGATCAGAACAACGAATTTAAAAAGCGTTGCTGTGAACCGGGAAGTTGATGGTACAACATGGGTTGTATTAAAAAACTATAAAAGTTATTCCGGAGGCCAGGATAAATCGGGCCTTTGGAACTTTTTTATCAAATTTACTTTGAGTAGTTTCGTCTTGACAACCCTTATTTCAGCAGGAGCTTTTGCACAAAAGAATAAGTCAAAAATGAGCGATCAGAAAATCGTAATTTATCAGTTGCTTCCACGTTTGTTCGGTAATAAAAATCAAACAAATATCCCTTATGGAACCATTGAGCAAAACGGAAGCGGCAAGTTTAACGACATTACCGATAAGGCGCTGAAAGAGCTGAAAACGCTTCAGGTAAACTATGTTTGGTACACCGGTGTTGTTGCACATGGAAGCCTTACAAACTATGCCGCTTTTGGTATAAAACCCGACGATGCAGATGTGGTTAAAGGACGTGCAGGATCTCCTTATGCCATTCGTGATTATTACGATGTAGATCCCGATCTGGCCGTAGATGTAAACAAAAGAATGCAGGAATTTGAGGCCTTGATTAAGCGTACCCACGCCTTAAACTTAAAGGTCCTGATTGATTTTGTACCCAACCATGTGGCCAGAAGTTATCATTCCAATCTAAAACCTGCCGGTGTGGTCGATTTTGGAGAAAAAGATGATGTTACAAAGGCTTTTAGTACGCAAAACGATTACTACTATATACCCGGACAAGCTTTCCAGGTACCTGTAACAGATGCCAAACCAACACCTTTAAGTGCCCTGCAGGATGGAAAGTTTGCAGAGAACCCGGCTAAAGCCACTGGCAATAATGTTTTTGCTGCGCAACCCAAAGCAGACGACTGGTACGAAACCATTAAGTTAAATTATGGCATTGATTACCAGGATGGCGAAAAGCAGTATTTTGATCCCATTCCACCGGTTTGGACAAAAATGCGTGATATTTTAACTTACTGGACAAAAAAAGGTGTGGATGGTTTTCGTTGCGACATGGCCGAAATGGTGCCCATACAGTTCTGGAATTGGGTTATACCACAGATTAAAGCTCTTAATCCGGACTTGATCTTTATAGGCGAAGCATACAATCCGAATGTTTACCAGCAATATTTAACCGATGGTCAATTTGATTACTTATATGATAAAGTAGGTTTGTATGATGGGTTGAAGCGGTTGATCCGGAATGAAGCTACCGCAGATGTAAAGGATATTCGCTATGTATGGCAACGCGAAAGTGCTGGTTTTGGTGAAAAAATGTTGCGCTTTTTGGAAAATCACGATGAAGAACGGATTGCTTCGGAAGGTTTTGCCGGAAATGCTGCACTGGCCCTTCCAGCCATGGTTGTTTCGGCAACACTTGGAAAAGGACCGGTTATGTTGTATTTCGGGCAGGAAGTTGGCGAACCTGGTAAAGGTGCCGAAGGTTTTGGAGGAGACGATAACCGGACCACCATTTTTGATTACTGGGGCGTACCAAGTCACCAGAAATGGATGAACAATGGTGCTTTTGATGGTGGTAAACTAAATGAAGAGGAGCGGAAGTTAAGAGCCTACTACCAGCAGTTGCTTAAAGTTACCACAAAGAGCGATGCCATCGTACATGGTGGAATTTACGATGTGCCTCAAACCGGTAACATGAATAACCGTATGTATGCTTACATCCGGTACACCGAAAAGCAAAGATTATTGATTGTGGTCAATTTCGACCGTACCCAATCTTTGGAAGCAAATATTGAAATACCTGAAGAATTACTGCGGCTAAAAGCCTCTTCGCCGGTTACAGATTTGCTAACCAGTAAAAAATTAAACATCCCTGCAGGAACAGCTATTCCCGTAAAGCTTGCACCTGTTACAGCACAAATTATAGAGTTTTAAACCACAAGAAAAATGGAAAAAGTAACAGCAAAACCCAGGTTGTCTGGCTTCCAGATATTTAATATGAGTGCCGGTTTCTTTGGCATTCAGTTTGGTTTTGCATTGCAAAATGGTAACGCAAGTCGCATTTTACAAACATTTGGTGCAGATGTAGAACATCTTTCGCTTTTTTGGCTTGCAGCACCCATTACAGGTATGATTGTACAACCCATTATCGGGCATTACAGTGATAAAACCTGGAATCGTTTGGGACGCAGACGTCCTTATTTTCTGGTGGGTGCAATTTTAACGGCTCTGGCCCTGATTTTAATGCCCAATTCGGCTTTAATGGCCAGCTTGCTTCCACCCATTATAATTGGCGCCGGTATGCTGATGATTATGGATGCTTCCATCAATGTAGCCATGGAACCTTTCCGTGCGCTGGTCGCCGATAAACTGCCCGAAGAGCAAAGAAGCTTTGGATTTTCTGTACAAACCTTTTTAATTGGTGCAGGTGCCATTGCGGGATCCTGGCTGCCTTATATTTTATCAGAATATCTGGGCGTAGCCAAAACTGCAGCTCCGGGCCATGTACCCGATAATGTAATTTACTCGTTTTATTTTGGAGCAGCTGTATTGTTGCTTACCATTCTTTATACCATTGTTACAACAAAAGAATATAGCCCGGAGGAAATGAATACCTACCACGAACAATCGGAAGAGGTAGAACAAGCGGGAGGGCTCAGGACCATTGTAAAAGATTTTTCCAATATGCCACGCACCATGCGTCAGCTTGGAGTAGTGCAGTTTTTTTCGTGGTTTGCCTTATTCTCCATGTGGGTATTTACAACCCCAGCCATTGCCCAGCATATATACCATGTAAAGGTTGGTGATACCACCTCTGTTAAATTTGCTGATGCCGGTAACTGGGTGGGTGTTTTATTTGGTATTTACAACGGAGTTTCGGCTATTTATGCCTTATTGTTACCGTTTATTGTAAAGTTAACCAGTAAAAAGATTGCGCATGCCATTTCGCTCGCCGCAGGCGGCATAGGTTTGCTTTCTATTTATTTTATCAGTAATCCGCAACACTTAATTTATTCTATGATTGGGATTGGGCTGGCCTGGGGAAGTATTCTTGCCATGCCTTATGCCATCCTGTCAAGTTCCATCCCTGCACGTAAAATGGGTGTTTACATGGGGATTTTTAATTTCTTTATCACCATGCCTCAAATTGTAAATGGTTTTTTTGGTGGTTTAATTGTAAAGCATATTTACCATGACCAGGCCATCTATGCAATTGTACTTGCCGGCATTTTTATGCTCTTAGGGGCCATATCCGTACTCTATATAAGGAACACGAAAGATGCTTAGTTTTAAAGGCAGCGGATGTATACATTCGCTGCCTTTAATGTTTTTATAAGGGACTGAAGGAAGGGCGGCAGACCGTTATAAGGTTTTTGCTGCGCAAATAGCTATTGTTTAAAAAACAGTTTAATTGGTTTTGTACATGAGAAAGAAAATATTGTTTTTACTGTTCATAACAGTTGTATTTGCAGGCTGTAAAAAATCGAATCCGGGTGTGTCAGAGCCATCTATGCCTGCTGTGGGTTTACCTGACGCAGCCAGAGAGGGGGTTGTTTTTATCAATAACGGAACTTCGGCCATTGTTACTTTGTACGCTCCCGGAAAAAACAGTGTGTCGCTCATAGGCGATTTTAATAACTGGCAGCCAGCAGCGGCAAAAATGACCAAAACAGCCGATGGAAATACCTGGTGGGTTCAAATCGATCAACTGAATCCTGAAACGGAATATGCTTACCAGTTTTTGGTTGATGGAAACCTGCGTGTTGCAGATCCCTATAGTGAAAAAGTGCTCGATCCGGAACAAGATATATACATTACCGCGGCAACCTACCCAAATCTGAGGGCATATCCAACGGGTAAAACCACGGGTATTGTGAGCACCATGAAAGGCAATCAGCTAAAATATGCCTGGAAAAATACGAGCTTTATCCGTCCGGATAAAAACGATTTGGTTATTTACGAATTGCTGATCCGGGATTTTACTTCTGAACATACCTACGCCTCAACCTTGCAAAAATTAGATTACCTGGTTAATTTAGGCATTAACGCCATTGAGCTGATGCCAGTAACCGAATTTGAAGGCAACCTGAGCTGGGGGTATAATCCGTCTTTTTATTTTGCACCCGATAAATATTATGGAAGCAAGGCAGCCCTGCAAAATTTTGTAGACGAATGTCATGCACGCGGTATAGCCGTTATTTTAGATATGGTTTTAAATCATTCTTTTGGCCAGTCGCCAATGGTTCAGTTATATTTTGACGGATCGCGGCCTACAACCTCAAGCCCCTGGTTTAATGTAGAAGCTACGCATCCTTATAATGTTGGTTTTGATTTTAACCATGAGCGTCCCGCTACCAGACAGTTTGCTAAAAATGTAATTAAATTCTGGATGCAGGAGTATAAAATTGATGGTTTTCGATTTGACCTCTCGAAAGGATTTACACAAAAAAAATCTACAGACGATGCTTCCTTCGCTGCTTATGATGCCAGTCGCATTGCCATTTGGAAGGATTATAATCAATATATTAAAAGTGTAGATCCCAATAATTTTTATGTAATTCTGGAGCATTTTGCCGATGCCAGCGAAGAGAAAGTTTTAGCCGCCGATGGAATGATGCTTTGGAACAATATGAATTACAACATGAACGAGGCAACGATGGGTTGGTTAACATCTTCCGATTTTTCCTGGGGTTTTTACAGCAAACATGGATTTGATAAATCCGAAAACCTGGTTGGTTATATAGAAAGTCATGATGAAGAACGGCTTAATTTTAAAAATATTACCTATGGAAATGCGGCACCTCCATACTCCATCAAGAGCAACTTAATTACTTCTTTAAAAAGAGAGGAGATGGCGGCGGCATTTTTATTTGGTATTCCGGGACCAAAAATGATCTGGCAGTTTGGAGAGCTGGGTTATGATATCAGTATTGATTATAATGGCCGGACGGGAGAGAAGCCAATTAAATGGGATTATTTTGCCGATCCCAACCGCAAAGCACTTTACGACGTGTACGCCAGGTTGGCCAGACTTAAAAAGAACAACAGTATTTTTAAGTCAGCTGCAGCTACCTACAGCCTGGCCAATGGCATAAAATATATTAGACTTACAGATGGCGCTAACACGGTAATGGTGGTGGGAAATTTTGATGTTATCAACCAGACGGCAAATATTGATTTTGGTTCTTCTGGTACCTGGACAGATGTATTTGGGGACGACCTCAATTTAACATCTACTGTGTATACCAAAACACTGGCACCCGGCGAATACCACATTTATAGTAAAGAAAAACTTAAATAAAAAGATGCCTTGTTATTAAACAAGGCATCTTTTTATTTATTGCATTTGTAGTACCAGTCCTCTTAGTTTGTTCAAGTACTGGCCAAAGTGCAGGTGGAAACTGAATTTACTTATTCCGTAATGTATTGCCAATGCTACCAGGTAAATGAGTATTCTGAAAGGCAGCTGAATGTTTTTAAAATCTGCTAAACCTTCAATTAAATGATAACTTCCTTTATGAATGAGTAATTCGATAAGAACCACTACTGCCAGCATTAAAACCCGGGTAAAAATTAAGTATAGCTGGTTACTCTTAATAAGTGTATGCAGTTTTCTTTCAAGGTCAAATTTAAGAGGACCTTCGTTTTTTTCGATCTGTTTAATCAGGTAAAGGTTGAAATAATAATATATAAAGATTACCGGTAGGGCAATCAAAGCCATCCATATAAATAGTGAAGATTTTACTTCAGGCTCCCGGAAGGTTAAAAAGATTAAAAAGATAAAAAGTAAGGGGAGCAACGTTATTTGCTTTTTATAAGTCTTTTTTAATTTAAATAAGGGCGATTGAATTTCTTTTTTGGTGGCGGCAATAATGTCGAAAGCATTGTTATCCATTTCGGGAGCAATACTTTTCCAGCTGCTTTTTAAGTTGTCGAGTTCCATGATCTTATTGATTATGCGTAAGATTTCTTAATTTATCTTTTATTCTGTTCATTTTTACGCGGAGTGTGGCGTTGCTGATGCCTAAAACATCTTCCATCTCCTCGTAAGATTTATCTTCCAGGTAGAGCATGATAATGGCTTTTTCTATATCGTTAAGCAATTGTATGGCTGTATACAGCTGGTTGTGTTGTTCCTGCTTCTGTAATTCCTCATTGGTGTAGGCTATTTCCAG
>JASLGV010000318.1 GCA_030149995.1 Pedobacter sp. | reverse complement strand
TAAAATGAGTAAATCAGATATTGAAGAGTCAAAAACAACCAAACCACAATACTCAGATTTTAAAGCAACTGGCGAAAAAGTAAAAATTGCGGGATATAATACCGAAAAATATACTTTTAAAGATGATAAAGGTGGATCGGGTGAACTTTGGGTTACCAACGATCTTGAAATGCCTTTAAACACGATCAGTGAAGATTTTAAGAGCGTTAAAGGTTCTGTTGTTAAACTTTCAACCTCAGCTGCTACCCTTACTTTAAAATCTTTCACAGAAGGTGGTGTAGGTGCTTTATCTGTAACAAACATTCCTTCAGGATATGAAGTTATTTCTTACGAAGATTTTAAGAGCCTTCAAGGTGGCGGAGAATAATTATTAATATTCTTTTTTCTTTTCAGGAGCTTTTTAACTGCTGGCTTTTTTTATAGATTAGCCAAAAGTTAAAAAGCTTTTTTTATGAATTAATTTATGATCAAGAAATTTTTCTTAAAACACGCCCTTGCTGCCACCCTGCTTACTTGCGGCCTGCTAAGTGCACATGCACAAAACATTAACTGGGCAAAAAATGGAAATGCCTATTTCCAGATAAGTGCTGGCGAAATAACTTCTGTTTCGCTTCCTAAAAATGAACGGACAACAATTGTATCCAGAGACCTGTTAACCCCTGCAGGGCAGGTAAATGCGCTTGCTGTTCGTGGTTTCCAGTTTTCTGACGATGGCACAAAAGTGCTCATTTATACCAACAGTAAACGTGTATGGCGATACGAAACACGTGGCGATTACTGGGTGGCAGATCTGACCAGCAATAAGCTAACACAAATAGGAAAAGACAAGCCAGCTTCATCGCTCATGTTTGCTAAGTTATCGCCCGACGGCTCAAAAGTAGCCTATGTAAGCAAACACAATTTATATGTTGAAAATATAGACGGGACGAATTCAAAAGCTTTAACAACAGACGGTACCGATCGGATTATTAATGGTACTTTCGACTGGGTTTACGAAGAAGAATTTGACTGCCGCGATGGTTTTAGATGGAGCCCTGATGGGAAATCAATCGCTTACTGGCAAATTGATGCCAGGAAAATCAAAAACTTCCTGATGATTAACAATACAGACTCGATCTATTCTTTTACCATTCCGGTCGAATATCCAAAAGTTGGTGAAGATCCTTCTTCATGCAAGATCGGCGTGGTTGACATTGCAACAGCACAAACAAAATGGATGAATGTACCCGGAGATAACGTTCAGCATTACATTCCGAGAATGCAGTGGATACCAGGCAGCAATGAAATTATTCTGCAGCAACTTAACCGTCAGCAAAATGAAAGTAAATTATTTATCTGTAATGCCGCAAACGGGACATCCAATGCTGTTTACACAGAAACGGCAAAAGCCTGGATAGATGCCTATACAGACTGGAAATGGTTAAATGGCAATAAGGAATTTACCCTTTTAACAGAAAAAGATGGCTGGAAACATCTTTACAAAATCAGCCGCGATGGTAAAAAGCAGACATTGGTTACCAAAGGTAATTACGATGTAATAGACGTTAAGCTTATAGACGAAAAAAGCAATTTAGCTTATTTCCTGGCCTCTCCTTTAAATGCTACTCAAAAATACCTGTTTAAAACCAAACTTGATGGTCAGGGTAAACTGGAGCAGATAACCCCTTCTGTTTTGCCTGGTACACATAACTATGATATTTCACCAAATGCTGCTTTTGCACGTCATACGTACAACAGTTCGATTGTTCGGCCAATTACCGAATGGTTAAACTTTAACACTGGAAATCCATTATCCATGGACGGCAGTATCAGCAGTCAGCTGGCCAAGCAAGAACCGCCGAAAAATAAAGTAGAGTTTTTCAAAGTAAAAACGGAAGATGGTGTTGAACTGGATGGATGGATGAAAAAGCCGGATAATTTTAATCCCGACAAAAAATATCCGGTTGTGTTTTATGTATACGGTGAACCCGCTTCTCCAACCGCTACAGATACGTATGGTGCAGGTGTAAATTTCCTTTATCATGGAGATATGGCGAAAGACGGTTACATTTATATTTCCATGGATAACCGGGGCGCTCCTGTTCCAAAGGGCAGTGAATGGCGTAAAAGTATTTATAAGAGCATTGGTACGCTTAACATAAGAGATCAGGCGATGGCCGCTAAGAAACTACTGGCAACCTATCCTTTCATGGATAAAGACCGTGTAGCCGTTTGGGGCTGGAGCGGTGGTGGTTCCTCAACCTTAAACCTGTTGTTTCAATATCCTGAAATCTACAAAACAGGCATTGCCATTGCAGCTGTGGGCAATCAGCTTACGTATGATAATGTTTACCAGGAACGTTATATGGGTACGCCTTTTCCAAGTAAGGAAGCTTATGTAAAAGGCTCCCCTATTACCTACGCCAAAAACTTAAAAGGCAACTTGCTGTACATCCATGGCACAGGCGATGACAATGTTCACTACCAGAATGCGGAGATGCTAATTAACGAACTCATTAAAAACGGAAAAGTCTTCCAGCTGATGAGCTACCCGAATCGTACGCACAGTATTTCTGAAGGCGAAGGTACCAGCGAGCATCTTTCCTTAACTTATACAAAATTCTTAAGAGACAATTGCCCTCCCGGAGCAAGATAAGAAACAAAAGAGCAGCTTAAGGGCTGCTTTTTTGTTATGCAATGAGTTGTTTTACAACCAGGCCTATACCAATGGCAATTCCAAAGCTTAGCAACGTTCCGATCAGCACATATTCTGTTAGCTTAATATCGTGCGATTCTTTTAAATCGCCAAACCTGAAAATTGATTTTGCTGCCAGTAAAAAGCCCACGGCCTCAAAATGACTGGTCAGGATAAATAAAAAAATCAGCAACCGTTCCAGTACACCTATGTATTTTCCTGCATTTTGTAAGGATTTGGTACCAGAAGGCTGGCTATCCGGGATCCATTTAGCAATGATTATCCGCATAATGATGGAAGCAGGCATGGTTAAAAAAGCAATACCCGAAACAACAATCCAAAAGCTGGTTTCATTTAAAAAATCTGTAGGAAAATGACCTTTAAAAAAAAGCTGCCAAACCATTATAATAGATAATATATGTAAAATCTGGTCAGCAAAAAACAATTTCCGGCTGTTTCTATCCGTTTCAAAAACAGACTTTAAAGCATCAATTATAAGATGAAAAAGCCCAATGGTTAAAGCTGTTTTCCAGACATTAACCTGCATAAAAACAATAAAAATCAAAAGTACATGAACTGCTACATGTAAATATAGCTTACCGGACCGCAGCTTTTTATTTTTCTTGTCTTCAACCCAACTACCGGGTTGTAAAAAGAAATCGCCCATTAAATGAGCAAGCATAAGCTTGATTAAATAAATATCCATTATTTTAAAACTAAACGGTTTAATTTTTTACGATATAATTTATCCATTTCCAGCAGTTCGCTGTAATGCGCACGTTTAAGCGCCTCACTTACCGACGATTGTGTTCTTCCGGAAAGTACTGCCAGTTCGCTTTGAAGCAGATTTTCATTTTCAAGTGCATGTTTTACAATTTCGGCTGTTGCTACGCCCCATCCATCCATCGCAATTAACGACAATTTAATCAATATATTAATCTCTTCATCAAACTCCTCAAAATCTGTTTTGATGCACAGATTTACTTTCGCCTGTTTCAATCCATCAAATGCATAACCCGAATAAATAAAGGCACTCCCGCTGGCTTCGGTAATTTTTGCAGCTTTGGTTTTTACACTCCCCAGGCCAATGCCCATCCTCACGTCTGCATTTTTATTGGCCTTAATACATGCCTTTAAGTACATCGCACTTTTAAGTGCTTCGGCCGGTTTTATTTCGAGCTGAAAACTATCTCCTCTAAATATCTCCCATCTATTTTCCTCATCCGCAAGCTTTTCAAGTGCATCCTTTAAATGCAGCAGCCAGGTATCTTTTAACTTTCTGGATCCAACAATGTCTCCTGTTATAATGCAAATCATATCAAAATTTTAATAACCATTATAAATATCGGCTAAATAACCGATATTTCAAAATATCGGCTAAATAACCGATAATGTTATTTATCGGGCATTTAACCGATAATAATGCAAAACCAATAAAGGACTTACTTGTTTAAGGTATATGGCGTTGATCAGCTTTACGAAAAGAGGCATTTATTGTAAACAAGGAGACTTTTATGTTGATCCCTGGTTACCTGTTGATTATGCCGTTATTACACATGGACATAGCGACCACCTAAAGTTTGGTCATAAGCATTATCTATGCCATACTTTAACCAAACCAATTATCAACTGCCGCCTGGGTACAGGTTTAAGTATAGAAACCCTGAATTATGGTGCGGGCATTGTTCGAAACGGTGTTCATATTTCATTATTTCCGGCCGGCCACATTATAGGATCGGCACAGGTAAGACTTGAATACAAGGGGGAAATATGTGTAATATCGGGTGATTACAAGACAGAATATGATGGCATCAGCACCGCTTACGAACCCGTTAAATG
>JASLGV010000313.1 GCA_030149995.1 Pedobacter sp. | reverse complement strand
CAAACAACCTAAACGCCTGAAAACAAAAAGCATAAAATTTAACAGAACATTTATACAGAACAAAAAAGCCGGTTCTCAGAGAATAAGAACCGGCCGAATGTTTGATTTTACTTAGACTTTACTTAAAGGTAATACTGCCATATTCAGATCTGATTGAAAGACTGGCATCACCGCCATTGCCAATTTTACCGGCGTATCTTTTTGTTTCATCGGTTTCTCCAACTAATCTTGATGAAGTTCCTGATCCGGTTTTAAAACTACCATAAGCTGTTTGAAGACTAAAATTGGCATTATAACGCTCATTAAATCCAAGATTAACACTTGCATATTCGCCTTTGAAAGTAAAGTTTTTACAGGCTGGCATAATTTCATTCACATTTAAACGGTTATAATCCATTGTAATGCTTGCGTCGCCATTAATGCTGCCTATGCTTACATTGGTATATTCAGTTCTTAATCCCAGTTTACCCACATTTCCAACCACCAGGTCTGAATAACTTTGCCTGATTACCGTATTACCTTTTATATTACCAATATTTACTTTTGCATACTCAGCGTTGAGCAATAAATTACCACCAATATTACCTACGGTTAAACCATTTCCATATTCGACCTTAATGTTGGCAGAATTTTTAATGTTTTTAATATTAATCCCTACATATTCGGCCCTCAGATCAAGCGTACCCACAGCGCCGATGCTAATACCTGAACCATACTCATGCCTGATAACAGCCGTGTTTAATTCCTGCACTTCAGTACGGCCATACTGAACATTAATTACATTATTACTATTGCTCAAGTTGCCAGCGATGAGGTTCCCATAAGCAACCTTTAAAGAAGTGGCTCCGGCAAAATCGCCCAAATTTACATTTCCATATTCTTGCGAAACCTGCAACGGATTACTGGCCGGCATGTATAAAACATAATTAATTTTCAGTTCGCGTCTTTTGCTTACGCCATTCCGGATTACGTTTCCAAAGAAACCACCTTTGCTGCTTAACACTGTTTTTATTAAAACACCTTCGCTCGTTTTATCTGCCTGAATATTTACTCCATCAATTAGATTTTGGGCATCCCTGCCCGAATTACTGTATGCCTTGATGTCAATATCTACCCGTACTTCTTTCTTATCCCAGGTTTTAACAACGATGGAACCATATTGATTAATAAGCGTTACCTTATCATTTCCATTCACAGCAAAACTTTTGCTAAAGGACTTTGAAGTCTGACCATCATCCTGATCCTGATCCTGTATATCCGCATTTACACGTGCTGATGATGATACAGATGTATTGGCTGCATAAGTAGTACCAGCTGGTTCATTTTCTTGTGCATATGTATTTGCCGCGATTAAAATAACAAGGGCACTCCATATTGTTATTGCTTTCATTTTATTCTTAATTAATCTCTGCCTTTAACCTGCCGGCACCGTTAAAGCAAAGTGTATATAAATATATTTGTAGTTTTTGCCTTAGCAGGCCTTTAAACGTTTATTAGATTTGATTATCTCTTTTAACATCGGTTACTTCATTGATGATCATCAATTGCTGTTTCAACAGTTGCAACTGGATTTCACGGTTTCTAACCATTGCATTCATAACATACAACTGATTCGGGGTAGTAGGCAGTTGTTTTTTAAGCCTTTCGTAATCCTCATCCAGTTTTTTCAGGTCTTCGGTAAACTTTTTATAGAGATCCGGATTGGCTGTTGCAAAAATAGCCAGGCTGTCTCTTTTCTCCTCTATTAAACCTGCAAAATGCGTCTCCTTCTTCGCAATAGCCGAATTAACGTCGGCGATTTCGACATTTGGATGTTGCACTTTTCCTGCGTAGAGCCAGATTAAACCGAAAACGATTACCACCGAAGCCGCTGCACCCATCCATAAGTACAGCCTTACCGGCTTTTTTACTTTTTTCTTGCGATCAAGCTCCTGTTCAATCTTTGCCCAAAGATTTGCCGATGGCTCTGGTACATCAAAAGCTTTACGGTTTTCTCTTACAAAGGTTTCTAATCTGTTATTCATCGCTCATCCCTTTCTTTTCTAAAATATTCTTTAACTTTTTCTTAGCACGCATATATTGTGTACGACTTGTATTTTCACTGATTTTTAAAATATGTGAAATTTCTTCATGATCATATCCTTCGAGCAAATACAAGCTTAACACCACTCTGTATCCATCCGGCAATTGTGCAATGGCCTTTCTTACAGCCTCTGCCTGCAGTTTGGTATCATAAACATCTGCATCTTCCTCATCAGGCAATTCGCCGATCTCGTCTGTTCCCACAAATTCCATTTTACGTTTACGCAGATAATTAATCGATTTGTTGATTACAATCTGTTTCAGCCACAACCCGAAAGTTGTTTCCTGTCTGAAATCCACTATCCGGGTAAATGCATCTAAAAAGGATTCCTGTAAAACGTCTTCAGCCTCTTCTTCATAATTTAAAATGCGCAGTGCTACATTATACATGGACCTTGCATACAGTTTATACAACTCAAACTGCGCTGCACGGTCGCCCTGCATACACTTTTTTACCAGCTCCAGATTTTTATCGATATATACGGCTTCCAAAATTTTTGTGATTCTGTTTATAAGACAGTAGAAAAAATAAAACGTTGCATTAAGGTATAAAAAAGTTTATAATCTCCAGTTTTCAGCTCTTTATTTTAAATAATACGGGCAATATTATAACACAATAGCCTAAAGCAAAGGGGTAAAACACGCTACAGCGTTCAAATAACAACAACCCTTATAAATTTGAAAACACATACAAAAAGCTTAATTTCAGGCCATGGAAACAGAATTGCTCCTTGCAACCATTAACGAAACACACCAAAAGCTAAACCAGGCATTGGAAAACAAAGATGCCGCAGCGTATTTAAAATATTTTGACCAAAGTCTGCAATACACGGGCGCAGATTCGATAACACTTGATAAACATGCATTTGCAACAGAATTGAAAAGGAATTTTTCCAGGTTTATCAATATTCATACAAGTCATTATCGCATAAAATCTTCTTTCAGCGATGTGGTTTTCACCGAAAAAATTGCACGAAAATCCATCATCAAGGCAAGAAAGCTACTCATCTTCTCAAAAAAACAAACCGTTCAGACAGAAGAAATCTATCATTGGCAAAATATAGAAAACGAATGGCGCATTGTTAAAGTAGAAATTGTATTAGAGGAAAATTATTAAAAGGGTTTATGGATTATTTACGCCCATTCTTTCCGTTTGTCTTTGCAAAAGGCTTATTCTGCCTGTACTTTATAAAACGTTTACCTGTCAGTAAAGCGGATTTTCCGCTTGCTTAACGCCAGTTATTTATTTAAAAAGGATCGGGATTCCTTTCTGCATTTCAAAACAAAATCGGTATTTTTGCCGCTTAAATTTATATATATTAATATGTTAAGAACAGTAACTTGTGGTGCACTCCGCCTTGATAATTTGGCAGATAGTGTAACTCTGTGCGGTTGGGTACAAAAATCGAGGGATTTAGGCGGTATGACTTTTATAGACATTCGCGATCGTTATGGTATTACACAGCTGGTTTTTAACATGGATGATAACCGCGAGCTTTGCGAGCGGGCACGTACATTAGGCCGCGAATATGTAATTAAGGTAGTGGGTACGGTTGTTGAACGCAGCAATAAAAACCCTAAAATGCCAACTGGCGATATAGAAATTAAAGCTACAGCACTTGAAATTTTAAATGCAGCCAAACTTCCTCCGTTTATGATTGAAGATGAAACGGATGGGGGAGATGAGCTCAGAATGAAATACCGCTACTTAGATTTGCGCCGTAACCCGGTACGCAACAACCTGATTTTGCGTCATAAGATTGCGCAATCTACCCGTCGTTACCTGGATTCGCTCGATTTTATTGAAGTGGAAACACCTGTTTTAATTAAATCGACACCAGAAGGTGCACGCGATTTCATTGTACCAAGCCGTTTAAACACAGGCGAATTTTATGCTTTGCCACAATCTCCACAAACCTTTAAACAGTTGTTAATGGTTTCTGGCTTTGACCGGTATTTTCAAATTGTAAAATGTTTCGGGGACGAGGATTTGCGTGCAGACCGTCAGCCTGAATTTACCAAGATAGATTGCGAAATGTCTTTCATCGAGCAGGAAGATATTTTAAAAACTATTGAAGGCTTAAT
>JASLGV010000288.1 GCA_030149995.1 Pedobacter sp. | reverse complement strand
TTTAAGGAGATACCTGCTTTTGCATCGAAAATAGAAGCATGATCGTCACCGATAAAGTCTGAAGAAACAACTTCATCTTCTGTATAAGCCAGAACACCTTTTAACGGACCTTCAGAAGCTGCTTTCATAGCTGCTTTGATTTCTTCGTAAGTAGCTGGTTTTTCTAAACGTGCAGTTAAATCAACAACAGAAACGTCTGCAACCGGAACGCGGAACGACATACCTGTTAATTTACCTTTTAATTCCGGAAGAACTAAACCTACTGCTTTAGCAGCACCGGTAGAAGAAGGGATGATGTTAGAGAAACCACCACGTCCACCTCTCCAGTCTTTAGCCGAAGGACCATCAACTGTTTTTTGAGTGGCTGTTACCGCGTGAATGGTGCTCATTAAACCTTCTACAATTCCGAAGTTATCATTTAATACTTTTGCAATTGGAGCAAGGCAGTTTGTCGTACAAGATGCATTTGAAACAATTGTCTGATCGGCTGTTAATTTATCGTGGTTTACACCCATTACATAAGTAGGGATGTCGCCATCTTTAGCAGGGGCAGAGAATACTACTTTTTTAGCACCGGCAGCAATGTGTTTTTCTGCATCAACGCGTGTTAAGAATAAACCTGTCGATTCGATTACAACTTCTACACCTACTTCATCCCATTTAAGGTCTGCAGGGTTTTTTTCTGCTGTTACGCGGATGGTTTTGCCGTTCACAACCAGGTGGCCATTCACAACTTCAACAGTACCGTCAAATCTTCCGTGTGTAGAATCGTATTTTAACATATAAGCCATATAATCCGGCTCAATTAAATCGTTAATAGCTACTATATCCAATCCTCTTTTTAAGGCAGCTCTGAAAACGAGTCTACCAATTCGGCCAAAGCCGTTTATTCCAATTTTGCTCATTGTTTGTTAATTAGTGTAATGTTTTAATAAATTTACTATTGGTTCTTTAATAATTGTTTTTATTGTTAGCTGGTGCCTGGCTGCTGCGAGCTGAAGACGTTCTTCAAAAGCAGCGGCAACGGTTCCTACAAAATATAAATCCTGGTGCTGGTACTGGGCAACCATGGGCAGTATATGGATCTGGAAAAATTTTTCAAAAGCTTCATCAACCAGGCTGATAATGTAACCATGACTGCTGTTTTGCGTGTAAAAATCAATAAAAGAGCTTAAGAAAACATTGGCCTGCGGCTTTCTGTAAATCTTCTCCAGGATTAAAGTCCTGTCGAGATTGTAAAGACGCTGGAACTTGCTTTCCAGATCGGTTGGGAGCTTTTTATTTAGAAGTTTTTTAAGAAGTATCTTCCCGAGATAGTTTGAAGATCCCTCATCGCCCAGAATATATCCAAGACCAAAATTATTTTTTAAAGGTTTTTTGCCGTCGTAGTAAGCACAGTTAGAACCACTACCCAGCAAACTTACAATACCGGTTTCATGATTACAGGCTGCTTTTGCAGCACCATATAAATCATTTTCAACAAATATTTTACTTTTTTTGAAAAAAGCAGATAAGTTGTTAATCAACATGTTTTTTGTTTCGGCAGAAGTAACGCCAGCTGCAAAAAAATAAATCTTTTTAATATTTTCGGCATTGTTTACCAATACAGATTTTTTATTCAGTATCTGCAGGGTTGTTTTGGAATCAATAAAACAGGGATTTATACCGATGGTATTGCAATGTGCAATCACCTTTCCATTCTGGCTTATTTTCCAAAATGCTGTTCTTGATCCGCTATAAACAACTGCTTTCATTCTTTTATATCGATAAAACCTCCGTCATTTCCATTAAATCGTTTTCGAGTTTAAAGGTGTGACTTGAAAGTGCTTCGTTTATGCTGGTAAGTTTTATTTCATTGCCATGTAAACCAACCATTTTTTCCGTTTCGCCGGCAATCAGTGCATTTACAGCCGCAAAGCCAAGTCTGCTGCCTAATATTCTGTCGAAACTGCTTGGACTGCCCCCGCGCTGCAGGTGACCTAAAATGGTAACCTTGGTGTCGTAATGATGGAATTTTTCTTTTACTTTACGGGCTATATCGTAAGCACCCCCTTGTTTATGGCCTTCTGCCACGATTACAATACTGGAAGTTTTCTTGGTCGATGCACCCAATGCAAGTTTACTGATTAAGTCCTGGATATCGGTTTCGCGTTCTGGTAACAATACAGCTTCTGCACCACTTGCAATGGAGCTACGCAAAGCAATACAGCCAGAATCACGTCCCATTACTTCGATAAAGAATAAACGATCGTGAGAATCTGCCGTATCACGTATTTTGTCAATGGCTTCAATAACGGTGTTAATGGCGGTATCGTAACCAAGTGTAAAGTCAGAACCACTTAAGTCGTTGTCAATTGTTCCCGGAATACCGATTACTTTTACACCGAATTTTTCAGAAAAACGTCTGGCGCCTGTAAAGGTTCCATCACCACCAATTACCACCAACCCATCAATATCGTTTTCCTGTAAATGTTTGTAGGCAATTTCCATTCCTTCGTCTGTTTTAAATTCCAGACAACGGGCTGTTTTTAGAATGGTTCCGCCTAAATGTAAAATATTGCTTACAGAACGGGCGTCCATTGGTTTTATGTTGTTAGAGATCAGTCCCTGGTATCCCTGCATTACACCAAACATGTTAATGCCATGGTAAATACCGGTTCTGATAACCGCTCTTATTGCAGCATTCATTCCCGGAGCATCGCCCCCAGAAGTAAGTACAGCTATGTTTTTAATATTTGGTTTCATATTTATTATACGAATATAGTGTGTAATTTTTACACTAAGTAATTTTTTTTATTTTTTTTACTTAATATTGAAAGTACTACCTTTATCTGTTTAAAATAACTAAACTTAACTTTGGAACAAATTTTACCACATTTAAATTCCGTTTTCTCCATCGACTGCGTACTGTTTGGGTTTGATGGCAAGGAACTAAAAATTCTACTTATTGAAAGGAACGAAGAGCCGTTTAAAGATTGGTGGGCCTTACCGGGTAATATTGTTGGAGCTGATGAAAGTTTAGATCAGTCTGCATCCAGGATCCTGTATGAACTTACCGGTTTACGCGGTATTTTTATGGAGCAATATTATGCTTTCGGTGATCCGGACAGGCACCCTCAGGGACGGGTTATTACGCTGGCGTATTACGCCCTGATCCGTTTGGGCGGCGATAAGGAATTAAGACCTATAAGCACTTATGCAAAAAGAGCAAACTGGTTGTCTATAACAGATCTTCCAAAACTGGCTTTCGATCACCAGAAGATATATGATAAAGGTTTAGAGAAAATAAAGAGACGCATTAAGCACCAGCCGATTGCTTTCGAATTATTACCTGAAAAATTTACCTTAACCCAATTACAGCATGTATACGAGCTTGTTCTTGGAAAAAAGTTAGACAAGCGTAACTTCAGAAAAAAGATCACCAGCTTTGGTGTGCTTAAAGAACTGGATGAAAAGCAAAAAGGCGTATCGTACCGTGCGGCTACGTTGTATAAATTCGACAAGCGTAAATATGCAAAGCTTTTTGGTAAGGAGATTTCTTTCTAATTAAAATAAGATTAAAACAGATTTATTTGCTGTAGCCGTTTTTAAGCGTTTAAATATTTTTAAACGCTTATTTTTTTACCGGCTTATAGAAGGTTTTTTTGCCGAAAATTATTCATCAGGCCCGTTATTTTTTTTATTCTAATTGTTTTTGTGTAAATCTAATTTTAAATATGTGCTAAAAAAGACCATAAAGCCATTTATGGATCCTCTTTAACAAAGAAAAATAAGATTCTAATTTTGATCGAACTTATTTAAAATTATTTATTAGAATTTCTTATTTTTTGAAATTTAAAATAAGATGAAAGGTATATCATGTAAAAGGTCCTGTTAATTAATTAGCAGGACCTTTTGTTTTTATAGCCTGGTTGGTTAAACCCGGCTTAATTTTTAGAAGCCGGAATG
>JASLGV010000254.1 GCA_030149995.1 Pedobacter sp. | reverse complement strand
ATATTTGGTTTATGATACCCAACACCAGCAACCAATTTATTCAGGTACCAAAATCAATAATAAATACACCAATGCTTATCTATTGTCTAATACCGATAAAGGATACCGTTACAGTGTAACTGGTCAGGTTGGTAAATCTTTCCCTTTTGGCTTAGACGTGATGGCTGCTTATACTTATGGCGTGTCTAAAGACATTACCAATGGTATCCGTAACTCGATGGAGTCTAACTGGCAGTTAAACCAGGCTTTAAGCCCGAATAGTCCGGGGTTGGCTTATTCAAACTTTGATATCAGAAACCGGATTGTTTCAACCATCAACTTTAAACACAGCTGGGATAAAGAGAACAAATATGTTGCTAACTTCTCCCTGTTCTTTAGTGCACAATCAGGTTCTCCATATTCTTATGGTTTAGTAAATGCAACCATCAACGGAACAGGTCAGACCGTAAGTTTAATGTACATTCCGCAAGCAGGCGAAACCGCTAAATTCTTTGCGCCAACAGCAGCCGGTGCAGCACAAGCTGCCGCGTTCGATGCTTACATTGATGGCAACAAATACCTGCGTACCAGAAGAGGCGATTTTACAGAACGTAACGGTGCACGTACTCCGTGGAACGTTCAAGGAGATTTCCGTTTCTCACAAGATATCTTTGTGGCAGGTTCAGGGGCTAAAAAACATACACTTACCTTTACTTACGACATCATTAACTTAACCAACTTGTTGAATAAAAACTGGGGTGTTCAGTACTTCTCTCCAAATACGTTCAACTCAATGGCGAGCATAGGCTTAACACAAGCTAAAGATGCTGCCGGAAAAGTATTGGCAGGAAGTTCAACAACTTACCCAACATATACTTTTGATGCGAAGAATACGACTTCTTATTCTAAAGATTTTTTTGCATCACGTTATCAGATGCAACTGGGCTTAAGATATAGCTTCTAACCATTAGGATAAATAAACAAAAAGCCGGATCATATGATCCGGCTTTTTGTTTTATAATCAATTTTAATTATTTGGCTTCTTTTTTCGAAGGCTTTTTCTTTTTAGCAGGTTTCTCCTGAACGTTGTTTTCTGTTGTCTCAAATACTTCTTCTACAGGTGCCGGAGCGGAAGTTTGTTTCGAAGCAAGGTTTTTTGCCAGCTGGCTTACAAATTTTTCAATTATTTTACGGCCTTTTTTGATTTTTCCGTAGGGAAGGAGCACTTCTTCGAATCCGGCTGTTAGTTTTAATTCCAGCTCTTTTCTTAATTTTTTTACTTCGGATACGGCTTTAACTTTTTGCTGTCTTTTTTTCATTCGTATAGGGTATTGTTAATAATGATGTTGTTTACTTGACTGCAAATGGTTTTTCAGGAAATCCCAATAGTGGTTCTTCTATCTATCAGGCAGGCTGGTAAGATTGTCTCTGTGACTTTCTTTTGTTAAAAGAGATATTTATACCGGCCTTGAATAGCTACCGGCTGGTAGCTGCTACTACAGATGATTTACCTTTATTTATTGCAGTACTCAAAGATAGATGGAACCGTAAAGTAATTGATATTATTATTATGTTAAGCTGTATAAGCTTCTTAACATAGAAGATATGTCATCGTGTTTTTTGATATATTCAGCACCAGACAAGACAGGAGGATGTTGTTTAGCGATGTAGGCGAAGGCCAGATTGCTTTTGATTTGGAAGAGGTAGGAGTTGAAAAGTTGTTAAGCTTCTGCAGTAAGGTTTGTTTAAACTATTTTAAGCAGGAACCTTCATCATTTAAACTATATATACTAAAAGCAGGAAAGGTGATTTTATAACAGTCAGTTAATTTTGATTTAATATTCAGCCCGCATCTTTGTGTCATTAAATATTTGGTTAATATTTATAAGTTTAGGTTAGTTGATAGAAAAAAACCCGGATGGATGTCCGGGTTTTTTTTATTTATAAATTCTTGCCAAGTTTTTCCAGCATTTCTGGTGGAATGTTGTGGGTATCGACTAATAAGAACCCGTCCAGGCAATCTGAAAACTTCGGATCGATATTAAAAGAGATGATTTTTGCATTCAGATTCATGTACTGTCTGAGCAATACCGGTATTTTAATATGCGAATTTTCAATATCGCCAATAATGCTGTCGAGATCTTTGAAAGATTCGCTGCTATCAACCAGTGTATCTGTTGCAATGGGCAGTAAATCGGCCTTGAACTTATTTTTGGGTTTTACATATTTGGCCATTTCATAATCAAAATGGTTTTTGGTAATGTAATCTACAATAAGTGCTTTACTGAATTTAGAAAAGTTGTTGCTGATGCTTACCGGTCCAAACATATACCGGTATTGAGGATTATCGATCAGGTACTTTAAAATGCCTTTCCACAGCAAAAACAATGGGAGGGGTTTACCCTGATATTCTTTTCTGATCCAGGAGCGGCCGAGTTCAATTCCCTGGCGCAATACCGGATAAAACTGATCTTTTATCTTAAACAATTCAGACAGATAAAATCCACGACGCCCCATGCTTTCCAGAATTTCATCACCTTTTCCGATTCTGTACGCGCCTACAATATTTTCCAGATCCTTATCCCATATAAAGAGGTGGTTGTAGTAAATATCGTAGTTGTCCAGGTCAATTTTTTTATTGGTACCCTCACCAACTTCACGGAAAGTGATTTCACGCAGTCGGCCAATTTCTCTTAGGATGTGTGGAATCTTTAAGGTTGGTACAATGAAGACCTCATAATTTTTTTCGGTCCATACCTTAAAGTCTTCTAAAGTGGCAACTTCTCCTTTTATTAAGTTTCGCGAAGTTTCTTCAATAATGGCCGCAGGCGTTTTTTTAATTTTAAAAAGTTTAAGCGGATTGAAAAGCTTTTGCTCCGTATCAAGGCCAACCCCCAATGCATAGGTTCTGGCCCTTAAAAAGTCCATCAGCTTATTGCTGCTGTTCATGTTCGAAATTTCATTTACAGCAATTGGTTTTCCAATTCTTACTTTAATGGTGCGTCCGTGTTTATTTAAAAATTCTGACGGTAGTTTGGCTGTGCGTAAGGTTGGGTGAATAAAACTTAATATATTAAAGAAAACACCGTTGTTGCCATGGAAATAAATGGGAACAACCGGTACTTTGGCTTTGGCAATCAATTTCCCAACCACCGGATGCCACATTCTGTCGGTTACCTGCTGCGCATCTATTTTAAAGGTAGAAACTTCTCCGGCTGGAAAAATACCAATCGGAATTCCATTTCTAAGTAAATCGAACGTTGATTTCAGCCCGCTGATGCTCGACGAATGCTGTACATTTTCAAAAGGATTTACAGCGACGAAAAACTCATCGAGGTTGGGTATTTTTTTCAGGATAAAGTTTACCATTACCTTCGCTTCGGGCCTTACGGTACAAAGGAGCTTAACCAATGCGAGGCCTTCAACGCCTCCATATGGGTGGTTGGCAATGGCTATAAAAGGACCTGTTTTGGGGATACTGTTCAGATCAGCTTCGTCAAAATCAATGGAAACACCAATGGTTTCCAGTATTTTATCTACAAATTCTAAGCCCTTGTAGTGCTGATTTTGCGAAAAAACATCGTTGATGTCATTCAGTTTCATGATTTCCATCAGCAATCCGGCCAGTCCCGGAACACCAAGTTTGTCTATTTTAGTAGCTTTTGCGAACTCGGCGGTAGTAATGATCTTCATATAAATAATTGTTAGGTCGTTGCATTTTACAAGACACGCTGGTGTTTTGCAATTCCAAAAATATGATTTATATTTATAATACCCATGTCATAACCGTACAACGCAATTGTTTATTGTATTTTATTTCCCCGTAACTTGCTTTCAGCGAGCGGATTTTTATTGCGTTTAATTGAGTTTATAAACCGTTTACAGAAATCGTTTAGCAAAGGGCGGGCCAAACCTCAGATATATGAAAGCATGGCTTAACAGGCATTTTGGCTTTAGCAAGCGCGAATTTAACGGTTTGCTGGTACTTGTTTTTATCATTACCGGTTTGCAAGTGTTACCTTATATATATGCTTATTTAAATCCTGTAGATCTTCGTGCACCCAATCCGGATTTGTTAAAAGAAATACAATTGGTCGAACTTTCATCTGGCCGTAAGTCTACTTTTGAACGCGCGGTAAATACCAGTAGCCTTGCACGCACATCTGTACTTTTTTATTTTGATCCGAATACGCTTCCTTTAAGTGGCTGGCAACAACTTGGCTTATCAGAAAAACAAGCCACGGCCATTCTTAATTACCGTAAGAAAGGCGGCTTTTTTTATAAAGCTGAAGATTTGAAAAAGATGTATACCATTTCTCCGCAAAATTATGAACGGTTTTTGCCCTATATAAAAATAGAAGGAACCGAACCTAAACGCACAACTTCTTACGGACCACGCAATGCAGTTACATATTCAGCTAATAAGGTTCTGCCGGTTATAGAAGTTAATGATGCGGATACCATTGTATTGCAGCAGGTGAAGGGAATTGGTCCGGCTTTTGCCATGCGTATTTTTAAATACAGGGAACGTTTGGGTGGTTTTTATCAGAAAGAACAATTGCTGGAGGTTTATGGATTGGATTCTTTAAAATATAATGAAATAAAAGATCAGATCATACTTGATGTAAACAGAATCCGGAAATTAAACATCAATACCGTTACCTTTAACGAACTGAAAAACTTTCCATATCTTTCTTATAAGCAAATGAATGCCATTATTCAATACCGGAGGCAGCATGGCCGTTATGAACAAGCTTCAGATCTTAAGCGGGTTGCCATCCTGGATGTGGCAATAATAGATAAGATACGACCATATCTTTCTTTTCAG
>JASLGV010000181.1 GCA_030149995.1 Pedobacter sp. | reverse complement strand
CGGAAATCCAAATATCCATGCCGATACCACACTGGAAGTTTCTAAAATGCTGCGTCAAATTCTTTTCCGCTGCTATTACCGCGATTTCAGGGCCATTAAAAGAAGAATAACCTTTAGAGGCGTGGAAGAGAACATGGCCATTCTGCATGATGTGCTTTATAAAAATGCATTCGATCAGACCTGTGAACTGCACGACATATCAGCGGAGCTGCAAAACAACCTGAATAAGATAAAAGATGTTTTACTGGTTGAGCACGAAGGCCTCTTTGTAGATCTGGTAAATGATCTGATCAGAAAAATTGATTTATACGGTAATTATTTTGCCTCGCTGGATATCCGTCAGGATAGTCGCATACTCAGAAAAGTTCATCAGTATTGCAGACAGAACAAACCCATTTCATCGCTCTATCCCGAAGATTACGACCAGCTTGCGGAAGAAGAAAAATTAAAGCTGATTTCCTTTAAAGAAGCCGGAATTGTATACACGAGTGAGGCCGATGATTTAACAAAAGATACCATTCAAACCATTCAGGAAATTAAAGGTATTCAAAAGCGTAACGGTGAAAAAGCCTGCCACCGTTTCATCATCAGCAATTGCCAGCAGGCGAGCGATATCCTCCAGCTGATGGAACTGTTTTTATGGAACGGCTGGAGCAAGGACGACCTAACGATCGATTTTGTACCGCTTTTTGAAACGGTTAACGACTTAAAAGGTGCGGCCGCTATTATGGATAAGTTATACAGCAATCCATTCTATAAAGCGCATCTGGCCAAACGCGGAAACAAGCAACACATTATGCTGGGCTTTTCTGATAGTACCAAAGACGGTGGTTATCTGATGGCCAACTGGTCTATTTTTAACGGGAAAACATCGCTTACGGCAATGGCCGAAAAGCACAACATACAACTGGCCTTTTTTGATGGCCGTGGTGGTCCTCCGGCTCGTGGCGGCGGAAAAACCCATCGTTTTTATGCCTCTATGGGTAAGGAAATTGCCAATAAAAACATGCAGCTCACCGTACAGGGACAAACCATCAGTTCGCAGTATGGTTCTATTGAAAGTGCCGAATTTAACATTGAACAATTAATCAATGCCGGTATCTCGTCTGGATTGAAAGAAAAACACAACATCCTGCTGGATGCAGAAAATAAGGAATTACTGGATAAGATGGCCGACGACAGCTACCGTTCTTTTCTGGATTTGCGCGAACATCCGCTGTTTTTATCTTACCTCGAAAAATTATCACCCCTAAAACTGTTGTCGAAAATAAACATCAGCAGCCGCCCGGTTAAGCGTAACGGCGGGGGCGAACTGAAACTGGAAGACTTGCGCGCCATTAGTTTCGTAACCGCCTGGAGCCAGCTTAAACAAAATATCCCGGGTTTTTATGGGATGGGAACTGCACTTAAAAACCAGGAGAAAGCCGGTAACTGGGATAAAGTTCTTAAGGTATATCATGAATCAGACTACCTGAAAACAATTGTAGATAATTGTATGATGAGCATGAGTAAGTCTGATTTTACGATTACGGCTTATATGGCAGCCGATCAGGAGTTTGGTGCTTTCTGGAGTCAGTTATACCAGGAGTTCGAGTTATCGCGCGAGATGCTCTTAAAACTATCCGGACAGGAAACTTTAATGGCTAATTACCCGGTTGATAAAAAATCAATTGCCACAAGGGAGAAAATTATCCTGCCATTGGTGTTGATCCAGCATTTTGCACTGGAAAAATTACAACATGTACATGCAGAAGCCGAACAGCAGGCACTTGAAAAACTGGCTGTAAGAACGGTATTCGGTATTGTAAACGCAGGCAGAAATTTAGCTTAGGCAAGTATTCTTTGTAAAAAGATACAGGACCTGTTTTGAATAGAGCTTTTAAAAAGAAAGCACCGTCAACAGATGGTGCTTTCTTTTTATACAGGGCTATCTGTTAACCATTTTAAGCGAACCTTCGCTGTATCTTGCGCCGGTATCAGGAAATTGTTTGAGCAGGTCGTCAATGGCTTTAAAATCATCGGCAGATAAACTGACCTCGATGGCGCCAACATTTTCTTCCAGGTATTTTCTTTTTTTGGTTCCCGGAATTGGAATAATGTCATCACCCTGGCCCAGTACCCAGGCAAGGGCAAGCTGCGCCGGCGTAATTTCTTTGCTTTTTGCAATCTCAGCGAAGCCATTTACAAGTTTGAGGTTGTTTTCAAAGTATTTACCTTCAAAACGTGGCAGGCTTCTCCTAAAGTCTGTTTCGGCAAACGCAGCGGTTTGATTGATGGCTGTTGTTACCAGACCGCGTGCCAGCGGGCTATAGGGAATTAAACCAATGCCCAGCTCTCTAACGGTTGATAAGATTTCGCCTTCAACATCCTTGGTTAAGAGGGAATATTCACTTTGAAGGGCTGCAATCGGATGCACGGCATGTGCCTTTCTGATTGAGGCGGCAGAAGCTTCAGAAAGACCTAAATAACGAACCTTTCCTTCTTTGACCAGTTCGGCCATTGCACCCACCATGTCTTCTACAGGCACATTCGGGTCTATTCTGTGCGCATAATAAAGATCGATGGTATCTATTTTAAGTCTTTTTAAACTTTTTTCAACCGCTGTTTTGATGTAAGCCGGAGAGCCGTCAAAATAAGTATTGGCCGAATTGCTCGGACCGGCCTCATCATTTTTAAACCGGAAGCCAAACTTTGTAGCAATAAAAATTTTATCACGGTTTGGTACCAGCACCTTTGAAATAAGTGCTTCATTGTCGCCATTGGCATACATATCGGCCGTATCCCAAAAGTTTATACCCAAATCCAAAGCTTTGTGCAGGGTGGCGATAGACTCGGCATCATCGGTAGGACCATAAGCGAAACTCATGCCCATGCAGCCTAAACCAAGCGCCGAAAGCTGTTCATCTGTTTTACCTAATTTTCTGTATTTCATAATTATTGAATTTTCTTTTTTTATTAAACAAATTTACAGCAGGGACAGATGAAGTTTATTAAGCTAATCCAACCAAAAGTTATAAAAATCAAACTATTTAAATCTGAAAGTGCTTGGTGTAACTGAGGCGTGTTTTTTAAAAAAATTATTGAAATAGGCCGGGTATTCAAAACCCAGGCAGCTGGCAATTTCTGCCACATTCCAGTCTGTATGCTTAAGCAGGGCTTTGGCCTCGGCCATAATCCTGTCTGCAATGTGCAGGCCCGTTGTTTTTCCGGTAATCTGTTTGACTGCGCGGTTTAAATGGTTAACATGCACCGATAGTTTCAGGGCAAAATCATTAGGTGTTTTAAGAGACAGGTGATGTTTAGGCGTATCGATGGGAAATTGCCGTTCCAGAAGTTCAAGAAACAGGTTTGTAATTCTGGAAGTTGCATTGGCGTGTTTAAAGAAGTTCTGTGCAGGCTGCATTTTCAGTGCTTCGTGAATAAGCAGGTGTACATACGATCTTAATAGCGCTGTTTTATGCAGGTATTCTGTTTCAATTTCCTGCATCATAGACTCGTAAATGGAAGTAACTTTTTCTTGCTGCTGCTTATCGAGAAAAAAGACCGGGTCGCTGCCAACTTTAAAGAGGGGCGACTCCAGAACGCTGGTTTGGTGACTTTCGGTATGGATAAAGCTTTCTGTAAACAGGCAAAAATAACCCTGCTGATCTTCTGAGGCGGGTTCCCAGGAGTAAGGAATCATGGGGTTGGAAACATCAGTGCCGGACGGTCTATTTTAATACCCGCATTGGCATAATAAAGCGTTCCTTCGCCAATAATCAGGGAAATTTTATAGAAATCGCGGCGGTTATACGCAGTAGCAGATGTACCGCAGTTGTAATTGCGGCGTTGTACATTAAATTGCTGCGGCTTGTAATCAGAACCTAAAGAGTAGCCGGGTGCAATGCGATTGTAAAAATCTTCTATGGTTTCCGTTTTCATCTTATAAAGTTATAAAAATCAAACCACATTCTTTTGCAGGTTGGTTTTGGTATTTAGACTATAGTTAGGGGCAAAAGGTGCATGTCCGGTGTAAAGTGGATTTTCTAATATAAAAAGCCCCCGCAAATAGATATCTGCGGGGGCTTTTAATTTTAATGGTCGATTCGTTTTAAGTGTATTATCTGTCTATAGACCCCATAACTTTTTGTCCGAATGCATTAAGCGCATCTTTTTCTACAGCGCCTTCTTTTACCATCTGGTGTACTTCGAGTGCACCGCAAATATTGGTAATCATTTCGCCAGCTACATCAACCTCGTGTTCGCTAACGCCTCTGAATTCGCAAAAAGCCTCTAAAACCTCCAAAGTTGTTTCAAGTTGTTCAGGAGTGGTATTTTGGAATAATTGTCTTATTACTGGAATCTTCATTACTTTATTTTGTTAAATAATTCTATTAAACCTTCCGCTTTGTTGGTTTGAACCTGATCAACCAAAGAACCGTTTTCGAATGCAGCAAATGTTGGCAGGTTGTCTACATTTGCGAATTTTCTCGAGTTCGGCAGTTTTTCAGCATCAACAATTAAGAAGGTTACCTCTTCATTTTCAGCAGCCAGTTTTTTAAATTTCGGTTTCATGATCCGGCAGTTACCACACCACGATGCGGCATACTGAACCATTACTTTTGAATTGTCTGAAAGGTACTGTTGAAGATTGTCTTCTGTTAATTCTAAAAACATAACTTTTTTATTAATTAGTTTGCACTCAGGTATTCAGCAACACCTGCTCTTGTAGCATTCATTGCTTCTTTACCTTCTTCCCAGTTTGCAGGGCAAACCTCACCATGGTTTTGTACGTGTGCGTAAGCATCGATTAAACGTAAATACTCTTTCACGTTTCTGCCTAAAGGCATGTCGTTAACACTTTCGTGGAATACTTTTCCGGTTTCATCAATCAGGTAAGTTGCTCTGTAAGTAACGTTCGATCCGCTAAATACTTCGTTTCCTTCTTCATCGTATTCTACTTCTTGTTCTACAATACCTAAAATGTTGGATAATTGTCTGTGCGTATCTGCCAGGATTGGATATGTAACACCTTCAATACCGCCATTATCTTTTGCAGTATTTAACCAGGCGAAATGTACTTCATTGGTATCGCAAGATGCACCAATTACGATTGTGTTTCTTTTTTCAAAATCAGGAAGAGCCTCTTGAAATGCATGTAATTCAGTTGGACAAACGAAAGTAAAATCTTTTGGATACCAGAATAATAATACTTTGCTTTTTTTATTTACCGCCTCTTCAAATACATTGATTTTTAAATTGTCGCCCAATTCTGAGATTGCATCAATGCTAACACTTGGAAATTTTTTGCCTACTATTGCCATAACTTTTATTTAATTTTTATACAAAGGTAACCCTATTTCGGGTGTAAACCAACCGAAGAAAAGGAATTGTTGATCGTTATTCTTTATATCGATATAGATAAATACTATATATTTATGTAAAAATATTAAAATGCTCTATTTATTTTTTCAGGGTGTTTTCGAATAGTTTAAAGATCCGTTTATATTCGTCTGTCCAGCTCGAAGGTTCGGTAAAACCATGGTCTTCTACCGGGTAAACAGCCAGTTCCCAGTTGTTTTTGCCCAGCTCGATAAAACGTTGTGTGATGCGTACAATATCCTGGAAATGCACGTTTACATCCACCATTCCGTGGGCCATCAGTAGGTTTCCTTTTAATTTATCGGCAAAATAAATTGGCGAACTGCGTTTGTAGGCAATCGGATCGTTAAAAGGTTCGTTTAAGATATTCGATGTATAACCGTGGTTGTAATGTGCCCAGTCTGTAACCGAGCGCAGGGCTGCGCCACTGGCAAAAACATCTGGTTCGTTAAACATAGCCATCAGCGTAATGAAACCACCGTAAGAACCGCCATATAAACCAACGTGTGCCGGATTGACACCATATTTTTCTACCAGAACTTTTACACCATCTACCTGGTCGGTTAAATCTTTGCCTCCCATGTGTCTGTAAATTCCTGTTCTGTGGTTGCGGCCGTAACCAGAGCTGGCGGTATAATCGATATCAATTACAGTATAACCATTATCGGCTAATAAATTGTTAAACATAAACTCCCTGAAATACTGGCTCCATCCGTAGTGTACATTTTGCAGGTAACCGGCACCATGTACAAAAACAACAGCTGGATGGTTGCTGGCGGGCGCATCGGTTTTATATACACGCGCATATACCGAATCGCCGTAACGGTTTTTAAAGCTGATCAGATCTGGCTGGCGCCATTTGTAGCTTTCAAATTCTGCTGTTGTTGATTTGGTGATTTTTACCGCTTTTGCAGTTGGGTTGTTGGCCTGGATATAAAGCTCCCAGGGCTTATCCATATACGAATAATTAATGGCCAGCCATTTTTCGTCTGGCGAAAGGGTAATTTCATTTAAGCCCTTCATGTGGGTAATCTGTACGGGCTCGCCACCTTTTACACTGATCTTAAAAAAGTTGGTAATGCCCGGATGCTCTTTGTTGGCCGTGAAATAAAAGGTGCTTTTATCGTTGGATAATCTGAGGGTCTGAACTTCCCATTTGCCGGATGTAAGTTGTTTTTTAACGCCGGTATTTACATTTACAACATAGAGATGCGAATAGCCCGAAGCCTCACTCTGGTAATAAAAAAGATCCTGATCGATCCAGCCGGTGGCGCCCTGGTAATACCCAATACCCGGACCGGCAACCCAGGCCTCATCGCGTTGGCGGTCTACCAGGCTGAATTGACCGGTGGTTGCATCCAGTTTTAAAATCCAGCGGTCCTTATTATCATCAGAATAAGCAGTTACAATCGCAAACCGTGAATTTTCATTCCAAATTGGGCCGAAAAGGTTTACCTCCCGGTCGGCATTGCTTTGTTGTTTTGCCTTTAAGGCTTCCGGATAATCTTTTAAATAATCGGGTAAATCCTTTATTCCGGGGATGGTACTTGTTTGTGCGGTATACACCGAGTCTTTTTGTGTATCAAAAATAAAAAGCTGGCTTTTGTTTTCCTGTTCACCCACCTTGGTACGCCCTGGAATATCCTCTGTATAACCACTTGCGGTTACGTAGTTCGGCACAATGGTGTTGTGATTCTTGGCAGGCGTGGTAAGCTTATAGGTTATAAATCTTCCGTCGGGACTGATTACGATGTTGCTGAGGAATTTTTCTTCGGTATAAATCGCCTTTATGGTTTTATTTTCTGTAAGACCACGACCTCTTCCGCCGCGGGTACCAGAACCGCCTTCCTTATTTCTTTTTTTAATGATGTCGAACAAATCGGTCTGCTCGTTTTTTAGCCAGTTATCCTGTTCGTTTTGGCTTCTTTCATTTGCCCTGACCGGCCTTTTGGCTTTTATGAAATTGCTGAGTTGGTTAATTTCTGCCGATTGTGGGTTGAGTGCATACAGGTTATCGTCTTTTTGAAATACAATGCTGCCGTTGCGAAGAAAAACGGGATTGCTTTCTCTTTCCAGGGTATTGGTGAGCCTGGTTTCTTTATTGGTTTTAAAATTTTTCAGGTAAATATCACCACTTCTTTCAGAAAGCCCGAGCGAGCGGTCTGCATTATACACATAATTTATACTGCGAAGGTTTTCATCTTCACGATCTGCCGCTTTTACAATTTTGGTGTTTGTAGGCTGCACTTTAAAAAGCTCTTCTTTTTCCTTGCTTTCCGGATTCCAGTTGAAGTAAAGTGTTTTACTGTCGGCGGTCCACCGGTATGCCGAAGGTGAAATGCCCATCCATTTTGGATCGCGCATTATTTTTTCGACGGTGAGGGGTGTTAATTGCTGCGCAAGCGCATACTTTCCTGAGCAGAGCAGCAGGATAAAGAGGTATTTCTTCATGAATGTAAATTTGAATACCGCAATTTAAATAAAGCGCAGGCCATTTTACCTGTAGAAATGGAAATGTTACAACCTGGTTTATAAAAATAATAGATTGCGGTAGACCCGGCAAAGAGCCGACACCGCTTTTGTTACAGGAAAATGGGAATACCCGGTGTTAACTTTTCAGAAATTAATGGATAATGCGCCCGGTTTTGTCTACATTGATCCGGTCGAAAGGTTTTAAATAATCGTTTATAATAACTGAAAATTCTCTCCGGGTTAAAACCCTTTTTAAATCGTATTCCGATTGAAACTTATAAGATTTATTCCAGTTTTTTTTCAAAGCTTCCTGGGTTGCTGCAGATGAAACATTTCCAAC
>JASLGV010000164.1 GCA_030149995.1 Pedobacter sp. | reverse complement strand
GCGGTTCAAAAGCCGCTGGCTACGGTGGTTATTGGCGGTTTACTTGTTTCAACCATGCTTACCTTATTCGTTTTACCAATGTTATATATTTTGTTTGAGAAAGGCTTTGGCTATTTTAAGCCCAAAGTCAAACCTGCCATCCTGATTGTGTTTCTCTTTTTGGGCATGGGGCAGGTTAACGGACAGCAACAAATTAACCTGCAGGCTGCTTTAGACACAGCCCTGAAGAACAATGTCTCGCTTGCGGTTGCCAGAACAGAAGTTCAGTATTATAAACAGCTGACTAAAAACCGTTTTGATGTGCCGCAAACAACCCTGGGATTTGAATATGGAAAGTTTAACAGTTTGGCAAATGATAACAAGCTATCTGTTGTTCAGAGTCTTGATTTCCCAACGGTTTACAACAGACAGCACGCGGTAAATAAAGCAAATGTTCAGATAGGCGAGGTACAGTTAAAAGCACAGCAACTGGATCTTAAAACAGAGGTTAAGCTGGTTTATTACAACATTATACTGCTACGCGAAAAACGAGACCTGCTGCTTTGGGCTGATCGCGTGTATGGTGCTTTCTTCGAAAAATCGTCGCAGCGGTTTAAATCGGGCGATGTGGATCTGCTGGAACTGCGAACAGCCGAAAATCAGAAACAACAGATCAGCAATCAGCTTAATCTGTTAAACATAGATTACAATCAAAATCTGGGCAGGTTTAGGTTTTTGTTAAACAGCCCCTTTATGCTGGAGCCGGCAAAAGACAGTTCCATATATGTGTTCAACCAGATTTTGAAACCGGATGCAGACGATAATTTATCGGTTAAAATTGGTGAAGCACAACTGGCACTGGCCAGGCAACAACTGGCGCTCGAGAAGAGTAAGCTGTTGCCATCCTTGAATTTTGGATACAACAATTCGAGCATTACCGGCTGGCAAACCAATCGTGCCGGTACAGATCAGTATTTTGGGCAGGATAAAAGATTTAGCTCTGTAAGCGTCGGTATTGGCATTCCGGTTTTCTTTGGCTCGCAGCAATCGCGGATCAAAGCCTCCAAAATTGTAACTGAACAGCGGGAAAAGGAACTTGAACTGGCGAAAAAAACACTTGATTACGAGTTGGGGAATGCTGTTCAGCGATATGAAGAGCTAAACAAAGTAATCCGTTCTTTTAAAAAGGTATCTCTTTCCAATGCTGCAGATATTGTTAAAACAGCTTCTGAGAAGTTGAATGCAGGCGAAATAGCATATCTCGATTGGGTAATATGGGTAAACCAGTCCATACAGATCAAAACAGAATACTTTGATAAAGTACAACAGTTAAATCAGACCGCATTTGAAATAGAACGGTTAACCGCATTAGACAAATAACATAAAATGAAGAATAAATTTAAAACAGGACTTATCTGCGTGCTTTTTTTAATGGCATGCAGCCGTTCTGATCAGGATGAAAAAACAGCGCCGGCAACTGCTGCCATTATATTAAATGCAGATGAAGTACAGCTCAGTGCAGCACAGGTAAAAAATGGTGACATCCGCTCGGGTAAGTTTGAGACAAAAACCATGCAGCAAATTATCAACGTAAACGGGGTTGTGGATGTACCACCAGAAAACATTTATTCAGTCAGTGTGCCCATGGGTGGATACATCAAAAAAATGATGCTTATTCCGGGTATGTCGGTTAAAAAAGGGGCTGTGCTGGCAACAGTAGAAGACCAGCAATACATTCAGTTGCAGCAGGATTATCTGACTGCTAAAAACAGGTTGCAGGTTACACAGGCCGATTACCTTCGTCAGAAAGGTTTAAATCAAACAAAAGCCACCAGCGATAAAGTGTTTCAACAGGCTGAAGCCGAATTTAACAATCAAAAAGTGCTCGAAAAGGCACTTGCAGAAAAACTGAGATTAATCGGCATAAATCCATTAACGCTGAACGAGGAACACATCAGCAGGAGCATCGGGGTTTATGCACCCATTAGCGGATATGTTACCAAAGTAAACATCAATGCCGGCAAGTATGTTAATGCAGCAGATGTACTTTTTGAATTGATTAGTCCGGGATCATTGCATGCAAGATTAACCGTTTTTGAACGGGATGCCGTTAATTTGCGCGCCGGGCAAAAAATCATTTGTAGTACCTCTGCAAACCCGGATAAAAAATACATTGCCAAAATACACCTGATAACACCCAATATTGAGGATGACAGAACCACGAGTGTACATTGTGAGCTTGAAAATGCTGATGACAAGTTGTTACCGGGAACTTTTCTAAATGCCGCTATTTCCATATCCAATTCCGTTGCAGAAGCAGTACCGGAAGAAGCGGTGGTGAAATGGGAGAACAAATATTACCTATTTGAAGACCTGGGGAATAACCATTTTAAAATGCTGCCAGTTGAAATAGGAGGAAGTCTGGATGGCTTTACGGAGGTAAAAATGAAGAATAAACCAGCCAAAATTGTTGTTAAAAATGCATATGCAATTTTAATGAAGATGAAAAACAGCGAGGAAGAAGGATAATCAATCTTACGACAGTGCCCTAATTTTAAAAACTACGGTTTGCCTAAATAAATATACAAGCACCTTTTAACATTCTTAACACGTTAAAAGGTGCTTTATTTGTTATAAAAGCGCATAAAAGATACTTTTTTGCTTTTTAGCGGATTGGAAATATGATTTTGATTTATAAAATCCACTCATGAAAAAACAATTTAAGCTTCTTTATAATAATTCTTATTTTATATTTTTGTCTTATAATCAAACCTACAAACATTGAGTCCTGTTTTTCTTACCGTTGTTGGCGCAATATTTATTCTGTGCATGGCAGTTGTTAAACTGGTTATTTATGGCCGTAAAGGCTATTTAAATTTTCTATTGATGTTTGGCATCACGGGTTTAATATGGTATGCCCTGATTTATTTACTGTGCATATCAGGTGCAATGCGTAATTATCCGATTTTATTTAACAAGGGCATTATATTGTACTATTGTATAGCACCTTGTTTTTATCTCTACATAAGAGGCAGCCTGAATAAGAACTATGAAAAATTCAGGAAAATAGATCTTTTGCATTTTTTGCCGGTTATCCCGGCCATCCTATCTGTATTGCCTTACAACCTGCTCAGTCTCGACAAACAACAGGCTGTATTAGATTACGCGCTATCACAACCACATTACCCTTTGGTAAATAGCCCGTATATTATTGGTGCATGGCATTGGTTTTTATTTCCTTTTCTGGCCATTGTTTATACGTTCCTGCAATTCAGGTTTACGAAATTGGTAAACCGCGGTCGTACCAAAGAACAAAGGAAAAATGTTAAATGGGTATACCTGTTTACGGCAATCTGTGGCATGATGTTTACCGGGGTATTAATGCTTAACTGTTTTCTTCTTTTTCATATAAATGATATCAGTTCCATCTTACATCTGGGGCGGTCTGTCTTTTTTCTTTGTTTCTGCTTTTTGCTGCTCAGTACCTTGTTTTTTATTAATCACGAATTTTTATACGGGCTTGTACCCATGCAAAGAAAACAGGAAGAACTGCATGAAGAAGTGCCGGTAAAAGTAGTCGTACCATTAATGGAGGTACCAGCTGTAGTGAAAACCAGTGAGATTAAGCTGATTGATTTTAAACTGATAGATCAGGTCGAAAGCTTTATTTCGGAGACAGAGATTTTCAAAAAAAGTGGCCTTACCATGAGCGAATTTGCATCGGCTATAGAAGTACCGAATCATAAGCTATCTGAATTGTTTAACAATCATTATAACCAGAATTTTAATACCTATATCAATACCCTTCGTATCGAATATGTAATACGCCGGCTGGATCAGGGCGATTGGAAACGCTATACGCTGGAAGCAATTGCCAGTGATGCGGGTTTCTCTTCACGTAATACATTTTTTACCGCGTTTAAGAAGCTAAAGAACACATCTCCATCTGTTTACCTGTCGAGATTAAAGGAAATGGCCGCCTAATCTTGTTGTACTGATTTCTAAAATCGATACATATACACCCCTAAAACCGTCCATATACATCAGATTATTGATGGAACTTTACGCCCGCTATTCTAATATAGAATAGGCCGACTAATTTTTCATTCCTAAAATCTGATGTTTTATATATGGTAAAACTTTACAAAGACTTTTTTTATAAACAACTCAGCTGGAAAAGGACTTGGCTTGCGTTACTGCTCTTAATCGGCAGTGGTACAATGCAGGCACATGAATTTCTTACTTCAGCTTTTTTACCTGGCTCCACAGCTGAAAATTACGATTACCCTTCTTTTGGCAAAGGCAGTGGAATTAATTCTTTTACTTTTTCTACGCCATTTTCCAACCAGAAGTTGGGAGCTAAAATAAATAAGTTAGCTGTACCACATCTGAATGCACAGGCAAATATTCAGGCAACTTTGGCCACAGTGCCAGCCATCGGGCCTTTTCCTAATATGACCCGGTCGATCAGTCTGGGCACTTTTAATATTGTAAACCCAACGAGCAACAGCACGGGTTCCTTCAGCTATACCAGCAGTAACCCGGCAGTGGCCACCATAGCCGGAAATACGGTTACTTTAATCGGACTTGGCACAACAACCATTACCGCTACCCAGCAAGCCGCAGGTACCTATACCTCCGGTATTGTAACCGCAACTTTAACGGTAACTGTTCCGCCACCCGGAAACGCCTTGACTTTTGATGGAGCAGGAGATTATGTTGAAATTGGAAATGCCTCCACCTTCAATGCGCTTACCATGAAAACCATTGAAACATGGGTGAAATTTAACGACCTGACCAACGAACAGGAAATTATCAGTAAAAGTACGAGTAGCAGAGGATTGGAACTGATTATTTATAATAAGAATTTGGCCATATTTGCTATGGGAGGTGGTGGTTTGGATATGCATGTTGATTATCCAACGAGCAACCTGGTGGCCAACAGGTGGTACCATGTGGCGGCTACGCATAATGGCGCAAATTCAACCTTGTCTTTATACCTGAACGGAGTTCAGGTTGGGAGCACAACGGTAAAAACACCTGCTGGTATGATTAATTCGTCCAATCCGCTGCATTTTGGCATGTGGAATTCTGATGGAACATCCGGTACTGCCGGCCGGTATTTTAATGGAAGTATAGACGAGGTCCGCATCTGGAATGTGCAACGTACACAGGCGCAGATACAGGCCGATATGTATCATGAAATTGATCCGGCAACGGCTACCGGCTTAATTGGGTATTACCGTTTTTCTGAGGGAATTGCCAATGGTGATAACCGGACAATTTCTACTACACAGGATCTTTCTTCGGGCAATAATACCGGTACCTTAATTGGCTTTACCAAAACGGGAAACACTTCTAACTTTACAGAAAGTTACGCGCTGGTTGCACCGGTTATGTTAGATGCCGATCAGATTAATGCCACGAGCTTTAACTTAAACTGGGACACACCGGAAACGGGTATTGTTCAAAATTATCTGCTGGATGTTTCAACCGTTAGTAACTTTTCATCTTTTGTAAGTGGTTATCAAAACCGCGATGTTGGCAATGTGAATAGCTTTAATGTAACAGGATTAGCGGCCAGTACCACTTATTATTTCCGCGTTCGGGCCAGTAAGGTTTCTGTTGCGGGGCAGGGAACCTATTCGAATGTAAAATCTGCCGCAACCACTGCGGTGAGTTCGCAAACGATCAGCTTTGATAATATTCCAGCCAAAACTTATGGAGATGCAGATTTTGATTTAAGTGCTACAGCAAGCTCCGGCTTAGGGGTAACTTTTCAGAGTAGCGATCAGACCGTTGCAACAGTTACCGGAAATACCGTACATATTTTAAAAGCAGGAACGGTAAATATTACAGCCAAGCAAGGCGGTAATTCAAATTTTAAAGCAGCCACCGATGTGGTTAAAGCATTAACCATCGGTAAAGCAGCCTTAACGGTTACGGCAACAGATGCGACAAAAACCTACGATGGTGCAACCTACACGGGTGGCAATGGCATCAGTTACACTGGTTTCGTTACGGGCGATAACGCTGCAAACAGCTTAACCGGAACGGTATCTTATGGTGGTACGTCTCAATCGGCTAAGGCTGCCGGAACCTATACCATCATTCCTGCTGGTTTGTCTTCGGCAAATTATGTGATTACCTATTCGAACGGAAGCTTAACGATTAACAAAGCTGCTTTAACGGTTACGGCAACAGATGCGACAAAAACATACGATGGTGCAACCTACACAGGTGGTAATGGTATTCAATATGCTGGTTTTGCTACGGGCGATGATGCAACGAACAGCGTAACCGGTACGGTATCTTATGGTGGTACGTCTCAATCGGCTAAGGCTGCCGGAACTTATACCATCATTCCTGCTGGCTTATCTTCGGCTAATTATGCAATCACTTATGCCAATGGCACTTTGACCATTAACAAAGCTGCTTTAACGGTTACTGCAACGAATGCGACAAAAACCTACGATGGTGCAACCTACACCGGTGGCAATGGCATCAGCTATACTGGTTTTGTTACGGGCGATGACGCTGCAAACAGCTTAACCGGAACGGTATCTTATGGTGGCACGTCTCAATCGGCTAAGGCTGCCGGAACTTATACCATCATTCCTGCTGGCTTATCTTCGGCAAATTATGCGATTAGCTATTCGAATGGGAGCTTAACGATTAACAAAGCTGCTTTAACGGTTACGGCAACAGATGCGACAAAAACATACGATGGTGCAACCTACACCGGTGGCAATGGCATCAGTTACACTGGTTTCGTTACGGGCGATAACGCTGCAAACAGCGTAACCGGAACGGTATCTTATGGCGGAACATCTCAATCGGCTAAGGCTGCCGGAACTTATACCATCATTCCTGCTGGCTTATCTTCAGCAAATTATGCGATTACCTATTCAAACGGAAGCTTAACGATTAAC
>JASLGV010000137.1 GCA_030149995.1 Pedobacter sp. | reverse complement strand
AGGAAGAAAAATGGATAAATAACGTAAAAAATATAATGTATAATGACCTGGTAATTCTTTGTCTCATATGCTGCCGATACAACCGGTAATTTTTCTTTATTAAAACAAGTGCGCTTTGAGCTACTTATTTAACTGCCTGTTTGTGTTTATGTATATTTAAATGTACGTAAAGATACATTGTCTATTCAAAATAATTCAGTGTTTTAAATCCACCCTGCTTTAAGTACTCATCTTTTTTCATTAAAGACAGATCTGAAGTTACCATATCCTTTACCAATGCTGGTAAATCGTATTTAGGTTGCCAGTTAAGCTGTGTTTTTGCTTTTGTCGGATCGCCGAGCAACAAGTCTACTTCTGTAGGTCTGAAATATTTCGGGTCTACCCGCACAACTGTTGTGCCAAGTTTAAGATGTTGTGGATTTAATCCGAAAGTTTGTACTTTATCCGGATCTACATCGATGATCACACCTTTTTCCTGTTCATCTTTCCCCGAAAATTCGATTTCAATCCCCAGTTCTGCAAAGCTCATTTTTACAAAATCGCGGACAGTTGTGGTAATCCCTGTGGCAATTACATAATCTTCGGGTTTTTCCTGTTGCAGGATTAACCACATGGCTTCAATATAATCTTTGGCGTGCCCCCAGTCGCGTTGAGCAGATAAATTACCTAAGTATAAACAACTTTGAAGGCCCAGGGCAATCTTAGCGGTTGCACGGGTAATTTTACGGGTTACAAAGGTTTCGCCTCTGAGCGGACTTTCATGATTAAATAAAATTCCGTTGCAGGCAAACATGTTGTAGGCCTCGCGGTAATTTACCGTAATCCAGTAGGCATACATTTTTGCTGCAGCATAAGGCGACCGCGGATAAAACGGGGTCTTTTCACTTTGCGGAACCGCCTGTACCAAACCATACAACTCGGAAGTAGAGGCCTGGTAAACCTTGGTTTTTTCGGTAAGTCCCAAAATCCTGACTGCTTCCAACAAACGAAGTGTACCAATACCATCGGCATTGGCCGTATATTCGGGCATTTCAAAACTCACATGCACATGGCTCATGGCGGCCAGGTTATAAATTTCATCAGGCTGCGTTTCCTGTATAATGCGGATCAGATTGGTCGAATCCGTTAAATCGCCATAATGCAATTTAAAACGTATATCTTTTTCATGCTGATCCTGGTATAAATGATCGATCCGATCGGTATTGAAAGAAGATGCACGTCTTTTTAAACCGTGCACAAAATATCCCTTTTTTAATAAAAATTCTGCCAGATAGGCACCATCCTGCCCTGTAACACCCGTAATTAGCGCAACCTTCATAAAGTTATCATAGATTTTAAGCAAGCAAACTTACATAATATTTTTTGTAATGGAAATGTCCGGAAAACATATACTCAGGCTTTTAAAGTAATAAAAGCTCAACCGGTTATGCATAAGTTTACACAGGTAGGTGCAAGCCGGGATACACGTTAAAAATCAAAAAATATAAATCAAGAAGCGATTACAACCTCGCATCAGCCAGTTTACGATCAATAAAAGATTTGGTATCGAAAATCAGGGTGCCTGCAGCTTTAAAACGACTAAAATCGATTTCTAAAAATTCCTGATGTGCAACCGCCAATACAATGGCATCGTAACGATCATCTGTTTTTTCAATCAATTTGATACCATACTCTTCCTCCACCTGCCTACGGTTGGCCCAGGGATCGTATACCTGCACTTCAACATTAAAAGATTTGAGTTCTCTGTAAATATCAATTACACGGGTATTTCGGGTATCCGGGCAGTTTTCCTTAAAAGCAAAACCGAGAATAAGAACCTTTGCGTTTTTAATAGGGGTATCGCGGGCAACCATCATTTTTACCACCTTATTGGCCACAAACATCCCCATGTTATCGTTTACGCGGCGACCAGATAAGATTACCTCAGGCTTATAGCCCAAAGCCTCTGATTTATGTGCCAGATAATAGGGATCCACACCAATACAATGACCACCAACCAAACCCGGCTTATAATTTAAAAAATTCCATTTGGTAGCCGCTGCTGCCAGCACATCGGCGGTATCAATTTCCATCCGGTCAAAGATCAGGGCGAGTTCATTTACAAAAGAAATATTTACATCGCGCTGTGCATTTTCAATGGCTTTAGAGGCTTCGGCAACTTTAATGCTGGGGGCCAGGTGTGTGCCAGCAGTTATAATACCTGCATACAATGCATTAACCTTTGCTGCAATTTCAGGTGTTGAGCCGGAAGTAACTTTTTTAATGTTCGTTAAGGTATTAATCTTATCGCCCGGATTGATGCGTTCGGGCGAATATCCGCAAAAGAAATCCTGGTTATACTTTAATCCGGCTGTTTTTTCCAGCACCGGCACGCAATCTTCCTCTGTACACCCCGGGTAAACAGTTGATTCGTAAATCACCACATCGCCTTTTTTTAGCACAGAACCCAGCATAGCCGAAGCTTTTAGTAAGGGGGTTAAATCAGGCCTTTTTAAATGATCAATGGGTGTTGGAACGGTTACAATGTAGATGATTGCCTGCCGGATCTCTTCCAGCCGGCTACTTAATAGCAATCCCCTGTTTTTATCAACCGTTTTTAATACGGCAGTTAAAGCGGGAATGTTTGCTTCAAGTGTATTATCTTGCAGGCCGGTTAGTTCTTCTATCCGCTTTGCATCGGTATCAAATCCAATAACCCTATGTTTTTTAGCGAATTCTATGGCTAAGGGTAAACCGACGTAGCCTAAACCGATGACTGCAATTTCTATATCTTTATCCATAATTTGCCCCAAGCACAAATATATAAAATCGTTTAACCGCGTTGCCCTACCTTTGGAACTGCAACAGACTTATCATTCCGGGCGAGCGAGGGATCTACATAAATAAATTACCGGGCTTGCCTAAACAACTTCATAAAGAGAATCTATTTGATCTGTTTGAGCAAGTAACTACCATAACCACTTTTTACCAAAGGCGTAGCGATGGCTTCCAGTTCTGATGCTGTTATAAAACCCATGCGGTAGGCAATCTCTTCAATACAACCAATCTTAAGTCCCTGGCGCTCTTCAATAATCTGTACAAACTGACCTGCCTGCATTAAAGAAGTAAAGGTGCCGGTATCTAACCAGGCAGTTCCCCTGCTTAATACCCCTACCTTTAACTTATTTCTTTCCAGGTAAACCTTGTTCACATCGGTTATTTCGTACTCCCCACGCGGAGAAGGCTGAATGTTTTTCGCAATTTCTACGACATCGTTATCATAAAAGTATAAACCCGGAACCGCATAATCAGATTTTGGAGCTGTAGGTTTCTCTTCAATAGAAATTACTTTATTGTCTTTGTCAAATTCAACAACTCCATATCTTTCAGGGTCTGAAACCTGGTAAGCAAATACCACACCTCCATCGGGATCTGCACAAGATTGAAGCAAACGAGCCATCCCATCACCATGAAAAATATTATCACCCAATACCAGGGCTACTTTATCCTGTCCGATAAATTCTTCGCCAATGACAAAAGCCTGTGCCAGCCCGTTGGGT
>JASLGV010000120.1 GCA_030149995.1 Pedobacter sp. | reverse complement strand
GAAATGGTTTGTGCATTACCATAAGGTGTTTTTCTGAAACCCGGATTGGTCTGATGATAAAATAAACCAAGCAGTACGCCATCGTCCATGTTATAACCGGCATACAAACTTAAAAAGCGCCTGCTGTACATATCTTTGGCTACATAAGCCAGGTTGGCCGAATCGCGGCCCAATGTTTTAGAAAGTTTTGAGGTATCGGCACCGTTAAACGTTGCTTTTGAAGGTTTATCGTAAAGCTTTACCCTGGTTTTACTCTGCTCAATATCGTATGTTTTTTCACCTTTTCCACCGATAATACGCAGTTTAATATCTGATGTTTTATTGTTTAAGCGCAGGCTGTCGTTTCCATTATGCAGGTAAATGCGCAGCTCTTTGGTTACTTTCGGATCAAATTTCCGGTTAAAAAGTGTCTCTTTAATATTTCCTTCCTTTGAAATTTTGTTTACCTTAACCACAAGGCCTTTTTCTGGTGTATCGTCTATCTGCACCATCTCATTTTTATTACTCAACTCAATATCCACAATGCGGTTAAAGAAATGATAATATGCATTCATCAGTTTGGGAATGGTTGCTCTCCTTAACTTTAACTGGGCTAAAATTTTATCGTGGCCCAGGGAATAACTGGGTTCGGGCAGCTTTTTCAATGCCCGTTCAAATACCTCATCTGTATAGTTTGCACAAAAATCGGACACAATCCGGTTCCATTCTGTCTCGTCAATGTTGGCGGTTAGGCGACTGCTAAGTTCCCTGCCTTCCCATAAAAACCAGTTAATATCGGTTATGTTTCTTTCATAACCTTGCATCATTGGCAAAAGTGCCGACGATTGGGCTAAGCGCTGAATAACTCCATCGGCACGGTAAAATACCTGATCGCGATCTCTGGGCACAGGCAAAAAGCGGGTTCCTCCTTTTTTCTTTTCACCTTTCCAGCGCCACTGGTCGTCGTGCCGGTCCCAATCGCCCAGCAGCACATCAAAAGCTTTTGCTTTTAACCAGGCTTCACCATCAACGGTATTGTCGTTATCTTCATTTAATTTTTTATAGAGCTTGGCCGAATTTACAGATTCGCCTAATGGTTCTCTTTCTTCAAGCAAACACAAGGTATTGGCAAATTCGGGTGCAAAAACACCTAAATTTTCATCTGGAGACACCCAGCCAATTACCGGGTTTGAATGTGGAATACCACCTGCCCTGGCCAGTTCAGGAACCACCAGCGCCGAAAACGGATGTTGTGCCGACATGTTATCGCGCATTACATCCTTGGCAAAGGTTTCCCTGAGCTGCTCGGGCAAAAGTACTTCGGGATATTTTTCTACACTTCTTAAAACCCATTCTTTACCATTTTTATCAACCAGCCTTAAGGAATGTGTCTGGTTACCTCCACCCCTTCTAACTGCTTTCAGACCGCCCTTCATCTCCGAAATCCGAAATACAGGAACCCTGGTTTCCAGTGCATATTCTTTACGGTAGTTATCGCCGAAAAGATAACGGTGAAAACCACTCACCTCATCATAAGAAGGTTTTACACGAACGCTGATGCTATCGCTTAAAACGGGTACAATTTTAGGTTTTACCTGTTCTGCTACCTGAACATAAGGTTTCAGGTAGGTATACATCAGTTGTACCCCGGTATCGGCATATACGTAATAGCTGTAACGCATATCGTTGTTCTGCAACTGATCTGCCACCACATACCCCTGCTTCATTTCATGAAACAAGGAGTTCTCTCCTTTTTTGTTCGGTGTAACTTTAGAACCCGAACCGCTTACAATCTGCAACTGTTTACCTTTAATCAGTTGTAATCCGTGTTCATGTCCGGCTACATACGTAACGTTTGGATCATCTCCAAAAACACCGTTTACAGACTTAATCATGTTCTTATAATCCGGGTGTTTCAAATCTTCCGGGCTTAAAAACGTACTTCTTAAAAACGGATACAGAGAGCCAATTACAGGCAGCGGCACATAAAGATTTTTATTTAAAGCGGTTAAAGGAAACAAGTGGTCTTTAACAGTATAATATCCGCCATGCGGCCCATAACTCTGAAACGGATGGTGGGAAGCCAGCAAAATAACTTTACCGCTGTTTTCCTGCATCAGCTCATCCATCCGGTGGATGACATCTTCTTTTGTCTGGCACTCGCAATCGGGGTTTTTCTTATTGTAAGGGAACAGCCACCATTCACTATCGTAGGCAATAATGGTTAACTTATCTGTAAGTGGAATGGCTACCGGATCGGGGCAACCATCTTCGGGAATTAATTTAAGCAAAGGATCATTTTGAGCCTTTAAATAATCGCCCTGTGCTTTTATTTTTTCCAGTCCCTTTAAACCCGATTTATCCCAATCGTGGTTACCAGGCACAAAATAAACCGCCGCCCCCATTTTACGCATGGGTTCAAACTGCGAGCGTAAAATCTTCTGTGTTTCTGCTTCTTCGGGACTTCCCGGAAGCCCCATTCCGCGTGGATAAATATTATCACACAGATACAGAACGGTTGTTTTACCCTGAATAATTTGTTTAGCCGCGTTTTTTAAGTCCTGCGTTTGCGAAAGATTCATTTCGCCGGCATCGCCAAATAAAATAATCCGGTATTTTATATTTTCCTGAGCCTTTAGAAGTGAAAAACCTAATAAAAGGCTCAATGTTAAAATAATGTTTTTAATCATGCAGTTTCGGTTAAAATGATCCGATCATGTTATTTAAGTTGTTTATTGTATTTAAACAACAATATGTTTCCGGCGGGTAAACTACCGCCTTCGTTAGAGATATATAAATTGTGCTGATTATCAAAAGCGATGCCTTCGGGTTGGTTAAACAAAGCCGGATTTAAAGGATATGCTTTCTTGATGTTGAAATTTGCATCGGCTGTTAAAAGCACTTTATTTACCGAAGAAAGAATATACCATTCTTTTGTTACAGGATTTTTGGTGATGGCTGAGGGTTTAAACTTAATATTCTTTTTATTTATCAGCTTTTCAATTTGCAGGTGATCGATAAAAGCTTGCCCTTGTTTTTGTAAGGTACCATCTCCCTGAAGTTTAAACGTAAATACAGCCGTTTTTTTTGTTGCTTTATCTGTCTGTGCTTCTTTTGTTAAAATATAAATCAAGCCACTTTGTTCTTCGGCATACATACCTTCGTACTCTGCTTTGGGCAATAAATTCTTTTGTTTGTTCACCGTACCGATTTTTCCTTTTTTTACATCCGCCAGTGGAAATACATGTATTTCTCCATCGCTTCTTAATACGATTACCTGCCCGCGGCAAACAGCCAGGTCTTCGTAATCTCCTTTGCCACCAAATTTTACATAAGGTGCTTTTTTGCTTCCCAGCTGGAAGTTAAATAAATGCCCGTCTTCATCCTGTATGGCGTAAACGGTGGCCGGATTGCCTTTCTCAAAAGCAATACCAGAAATTTCAAACAACGCAGCCGGCATGTTATATTTGACCGGCGCATTAAAATCATATCCCGCCGGACTTGTATATGTTCTGCCTTTTTGTCCTGAGCAGGCCATTCCTGCCAGCATAAAAGCAACGATTAAAACTTTATGCATAATTTTATATGTTTTAGGTATTAACATAAGCATCCTGGTGTTTCAAATACTCATAAATTGCCTGCTGCGATTCTACTGCATTTGTACCAGGCTGTACCGGCACATTGTCGAGGTTTTCATTTAAATGTACGGACTGCACATTATCGGCCAGTTGCAATTCGATGATTTCTGTTAAAGCGGTTTTGATCTGAGGGTCATAAACGGGAAAACAAACTTCAATACGACGGTAAATATTCCGGTTCATCCAGTCGGCCGAGCCTAAAAACACTTCCGGTGCCCCTCCATTATTAAAAATAAAAACCCGTCCATGTTCCAGGTAACGATCTACAATCCGGGTTACCTGAATGTGTTCACTCATATCCTTTATGCCTGGAATCAGGCAGCAGATGCTTCTAACAATTAAGCGAACCTGCACGCCGGCCTGTGCGGCCTCATAAAGTTTAGATATCAACACCTTTTCTTCGAGGTTGTTCATCTTTATGGTAATGGAGGCAGGTTGCCCTTGTTGTGCATAATCTATTTCGCGGTTTATAAGTTCTATAAAGCGTTGCTGCAAATTAAACTGGGCAACCAGCAGATGTTCGAACCTGATTAAATCCGGTGAGGCCGGTTTAACGCGTTTAGCCAGAAAGATAAACAGCAATTCTATTTCGCGCAGCATTTCTTTGTTGGCCGTCATCAGCACATGATCGGTATAAAAAGCCGCCGTACTCTCGTTAAAGTTTCCTGTTGCCAACAAGCCTGTGTAATGCAAACGATCGCCTGTTTTCCTTTTCACCAGGGCCACTTTTGCATGTACTTTTAAAGCTGCGATGCTGTAAATAATTTCTACGCCTGCTGCTTTCATTTTTTTAGCCCATTTAATGTTATTGGCTTCATCAAAACGGGCTTTCAGCTCCACGACAACCCTTACTTTTTTCCCATTTCTGGCTGCGCTAATCAGCGCATTTACAATTTTTGAATTACTCGCTACGCGGTAAAGGGTGATGTAAATTTCGGTTACACGGCTATCTGCTGCTGCCTCGTTAAAAAAACGCAATACCGTATCGTAGCTTTGATACGGCGTATGGATAATAAGGTCTTTGGCTGAAATTATTTCAAACAGACTTTTATCAAGCAATTTCTTATCGTGCAAGGCAGGCCATGGCGGGTTGCTTAAAGAAATGTTTTTAACCGGAAAACCGATCAGATCTTTAAGGTTGTGGTAACGACCTCCTTTTACCAGGCTCGCGCCCTTTAAACCGAAAATCTTTTTCACCTTTTCAATCTGTGCATCCGACATTCTGCCTTCATGCAGGAAACGTGTGGCCAGGCCGAAATCTCTTTTCGACAACTGCTCTTCTATTTGTTCGGAAATACTACCCGGATATTCGTCTTTCAGATCTATTTCGGCATCGCGTGTTACCTTAAAGCTGTAACAGCTGCCAATTGTTTTTCCGGGAAAAATAAATGCCAGGTGCGCACGGATCAGATCATCGAGAAAAACGACAAATATTTCTCCTTCTTGCTTAAATTCAAAAAAGCGCGGCAATTGTAACGACGGAATGTTTAAGACCACGAGTTGTTCTTCGTGTGCCGGGCCAGTTGAAATTAAAAAATACAGTTCGTTGTTGGCCGGAAAAAAGCCCGTTTTCTCATCCAGGTATACGGGCTGTAAAAAGGCCATTATATGACTCAGGAAATAATTTTTGGCGGTTTCTTGTATAACCTCCGGTAGCCCGGATGCATAAACCAGCCGGATGCCCTGATTATCTAACTGAGGAATGATGCTCCCGGTTAGGGTTTCGCCAAAAGATACCTGCTGCGCTTCTATAAGTGCATTGGCTGTCTGGAGCAAATCGTTTTCCTGGCTTACTTCGTTGCCGGGTTCTATATTAAGCTTTTCCAGAGCCAGCAATACCGGCATTCTAACCCGGTAAAATTCGTCGAGATTAGAAGAAAAAATAGATAAGAACTTTATCCGTTCCAACAGCGGTACTTGCTGGCGACCGGCTTCCATTAAAATCCGCCCGTTGAATTTCAGCCAGCTTAAATCCCGGTTATAAAACGTAAAGCCTGTTTGTCCGTTCATTGCTTAATTTTTAGAAAAACCTAAAAAAGCCACCATATAAGCCAGAATTGAAATAATAAGGCCAAACATAAAAATATTGTAAGCCAGCCTGATCAGTTTATATTTTCGTCCCAGCACCACTCCTTGTGCGTAAACATCCCGGATTAAGGTGCCATATAAAAAATCTTTATCGTTCATAACCTTAATCATACCTTCTGTATAACGTTCTAAAGGCATTTTATAGAAATTACCAAAGAACAACAGGTTTACACTTTTTTGCTTAATATCTTCGGGTGTAAAAACACCTTCCGGTATGGATGGCCGGGTTGATAAGATGGAAACCACCACGCATGAAAGACTCATCAGCAATAAAATAAAAGTCGGGATCATCAGGAAATCATTGCTATCCAGTTTGCGCAGCAATAAACTCACCACCAGCGAAAGGATGATTGAATTAACTGTAATTAATATATGCGCCTTGTTATCGGCCATATCGCTTAAGCGCTGGTTGTTGGCCGATGTAATTCTGAACATGGTTTCAATTCCTTTTTCCGGCCGTTCCTTCTTGCCCATATGAAAATCAATAACCTGGCTGTGCGCATCATCCAAATGCTCTTCTTTTTCTTCTTTATCCTCTTTCAGTTTACTTTTCAACTTTTCGAGGTTTTTTTGTTTCTGATCGTTGAGCAGCAAATTGCAGTAATCGGTATGGTAATGGTGGGATTCCAGAAACTGAATGTCTTTTTTACGCCAATCGTTTTTACTGATTGCACCTTTGCAAAAAGTATTTACTTCCTGATGAACCAGTTTGGCTTTTTCACGGTACTCGGTGCTGCCAAGATGAAAAAGATCAGCATCGCACAAAATCTTATCGTTGAGCGTTTTGGGCGATTGAGGCATCTTCGTACTCATGATGGCATTCCGTACAGATGTTCTGATTTCTTCGCCAACCCCTTGCTGTTCTAAAAATGCATCTGCAAGATCGGCACCGCGGGCTTCGTGCTGGTGCAGGTCTATATGATAGCCTGTATCATGAAAATAGGCGGCAATGGTTACAACAAAAAAATCCTGCTCACCCAGCTGGTAATGGTTGGCGATTTGCTGGGCAGCTTCTACAACTTTAAGGGTATGCTCCAGATTGTGATAAGCCAGCCTGTTATCGACATGCGATTTAAAATAATCGACAACATAGTTTGCTGCTATTTCCTGTATGTGCTTATAGTTCATTTATTTCTCGAATTGTTATTTCACAGGTTATGAAATC
>JASLGV010000114.1 GCA_030149995.1 Pedobacter sp. | reverse complement strand
CAAACGGCGGACGGTGTTCTTTAGCCGATAGCGTTCTGGGTTGTGCATCCAGGTGAAAATACCCATCTTGTTTTTCCATAATCTGTTGCAGAATATAGCTGGAAGCACCTCCGGGTACATCTTCATCCACCACTAAAAGTTTATTCGTTTTGGCCAGCGAAGACACACAAACATTGTTTGTATCGAAAGGCAGCAACGTTTGCGGATCTACAATTTCGACCGAAATACCCAGGGCTGCCAGTTCTTCTGCGGCTTCCTGCACCACCCTTAAAGTCGAACCATAAGACACAACCGTAATATCTGTTCCTTCTTCCAGTACTTCTGCTTTTCCGAGTGGTACGGTAAAAGTACCTACGTTGACAGGTAATTTTTCTTTTAAGCGGTAACCATTCAGGCACTCAATAACCAGTGCCGGTTCGTCTGCCCTGAAAAGCGTGTTGTACATGCCCGCAGCCTGTGTCATGTTACGGGGTACACAAATATGTAAACCTCTTAAAGAACCCAGCAGCATGCTCATTGGCGAACCCGAATGCCAGATACCTTCCAGGCGGTGCCCGCGGGTACGTACAATTACCGGCGCTTTCTGGATGCCTTTGGTACGGTAAGACAGCGAAGCCAGGTCATCACTTAATACATTCAGGGCAAAGATCAGGTAATCCAGGTACTGAATTTCGGCAATGGGTTTTAAACCACGCATCGCCAGGCCAATACCCTGCCCCATAATGGTCATTTCGCGAATACCGGTATCGGTAACGCGCAACTCACCATATTTTGCCTGTAAACCTGCAAATCCCTGGTTTACATCGCCAATGTTCCCTAAATCTTCACCAAATGCCACCAAACGCGGATCGCGTGCAAAGTTTTCGTTAAAACAGGCATTCAGCACTTCGCGGCCATCCACCATTTTCGAAAGTGCATCGTACTCGGCATCTACAACCGGGATCAGATCGGGTCTTTCGTTCCCATTGGTAAATAATTTTGAGTTGTAACGGTCGTAATTAAGACTTTCCTGCTCTTTGTACCAGCTTAAAAAAGCTGTACGTTCTGCCGATGGTACTTTGGCCGACAAATGCAGGGCTTTACGCGCAGCAACAAATACATCTTTGCGCTGTGCATCGGCTACTGCTGTAAGCTGGGCCGCAATTTTATGGAGTTCGGGCTGGTGTATTGCCAGTCCGTTGATAAAATCAACTACCTGTTTCTGATCGGGTCTGATGCGCTCTAAAAACTCATCCCAGGCTTCTTTCTGTTCATTCCGAACAAAAGCTTTGGCTTCTTTTTCCAGTGCAGCAATTTCTTCTTCGGTTGCAATGGCCGATTCGATCATCCATTCGCGCATTTTCACAATACAATCGTACGCTGTTTCCCAGGCAAGGCGCTCCTTGGATTTATAGCGCTCGTGCGAGCCAGAAGTAGAATGTCCTTGTGGCTGTGTCAGCTCAGTAACATGGATCAGTACCGGTACATGCTCATCGCGGCATACCTGAATCGCTTTTTCGTATACTTCGCATAATGCCGGGTAATCCCAGCCCTTTACTTTAAAAATTTCGTATCCGTCCTGATCTTTTTCGCGCTGAAAACCTTTCAGAATTTCAGAAATATCTTCTTTGGTGGTCTGGTATTTTGCTGGTACAGAAATTCCGTAATCATCATCCCAGATGGATATGGCCATTGGAATCTGTAATACCCCTGCCGCATTGATGGCTTCAAAAAAGACCCCTTCGGAGGTAGAGGCATTTCCAATGGTACCAAAAGCCACTTCATTTCCGTTTACCGAAAAATGTTTAAGATAATCGAGCTCCCGGTTGTTTCTGAAAAGCTTTGAAGCGTAGGCCAGGCCAACCAGACGGGCCATTTGTCCACCAGTTGGTGAAATATCTGAAGAACAGTTTTTAATCTGTGTCAGATCATTCCAGCTGCCATCTTCGTTCACCGATTTGGTTGCAAAATGACAATTCATCTGGCGTCCGCCCGAAAAAGGGTCTGCTCCCTCGGCAGGGTTTGCATATAATTGCGCAAAAAATTCTTTTATGGTTGATATACCCGCAGCAAAAGCAAATGTCTGGTCGCGGTAATAGCCCGAACGCCAGTCGCCATTTTTAAAAGCTTTTGCCATGGCAATCTGAGGAACCTCTTTACCATCGCCAAAAATACCAAATTTAGCCTTTCCCGTTAATACTTCCCGTCTGCCCAAAATGCTCGCCTGGCGGCTTTCGTAGGCTATCCTGTAGTCATTTACAACAATGGATTTAAAATCGTTGAAACTTAACTCTGAAGCATCAATAGAACCGGTTGTAATTTTTTCATTCTGCATCATAAGCAAATATTGGTTTTGGCAAATATATGTAAAATTAAAAGTTTGCGTTTAACCATGTTTGTAAAATTATATATCGATTAATAAAATATGATTGGAATAGTTTTTGTTTTAACTTTTAAAACGTTTAAATTTGTTCTAATAAATTTTAATCAATCATTCTGAAAATAACATGAAAAAGATCTTAGTATTATTCGCTTTTGTAATGGGTATTGGCTTAGCTTCCCATGCACAGTCAAAGGCTCCTGAATTTAAATTTGAGGCTGAAACACATGATTTTGGTAAAATTGCATTGAACAAACCTGTTTCTTACGATTTTAAATACACCAACATTGGCGAGGAGCCTTTAATCATCACCAAAGCTGAAGCAAGTTGCGGTTGTACAGTACCTAAATACACCAATATTCCATTGAAAAAAGGTGAAAGCGGAACAATTTC
>JASLGV010000455.1 GCA_030149995.1 Pedobacter sp. | reverse complement strand
ATTGGATATGAAAGTAATGATTGGCTGCATGACCGAAACCTCCTGCGCCATCTCTGCCGCCGCCGCCCAATTGGCTCCTATGTGCGATTATGCCGATTTAGATGGTGCCTTATTAACCTCAAACGATGTATACAAAGGCATGCAGGTTGTAGATGGAAAAGTAACCCTGATAGATGCACCAGGTATTGGCATTAAAAAGCTTAAATCCTAATACATATTTCTGTTTTTTCATAAAAAAAGGCTTGCCCAATTTCAACTGGACAAGCCTTCTCTTTATATTAAAAAAAGCACTAAGCCGATATCGCGTTGATGATGTCGTACTGCGTGATAATTTCGATTTTTCCGCTTTCATCTTCAACCAATACCGCCGAATTTTCTTTGTTAATCATGGCCGAAATTTTATCGATCGAGGTATTCAGATCAACAAAAGGAAACGTGCTTGTCATAATATCCGAAACAGGCGCCGATTTCAACCCCGGATTTTCCAACAGTGCCGTTAATATATCGCTTTCGGCAACTTTCCCCACAATCATACCCTGCTGCGTTACCGGAATCTGAGAAATATTCATAGACTTGATGGTATTAATGGCTTCCAATACCGTTTTATCCGTATCGAGTGTTACAATTTCTCCGGCTTCTTTTTTGGCAAGGATAGATTTGGCCGTTAGCTTTTCATCTTTCAGGAAGCCCCTTTCACGCAACCAGTCTTCATTGTACATTTTACCCATATAGCGGCTGCCGTGATCGTGAAAAATAACCACCACCACATCCTCTGGTTTTAACTGATCTTTTAGCTGCAACAAGCCGGCAACAGCAGCCCCTGCAGAGTTTCCAACAAAGATACCTTCCTTACGGCAAACCTCACGTGTCATCAGCGCTGCATCTTTATCCGTTACCTTTTCAAAAAGGTCAATTACACCAAAATCAACATTTGCCGGTAAAAAATCCTCGCCAATTCCCTCCGTTATGTAAGGATAGATTTCGTTCTTGTCAAATACACCGGTTTCTTTATATTTCTTAAAAACCGATCCATAGGTATCAATCCCCCAGATTTTTATATCCGGATTTTTTTCCTTTAAGTATTTCCCAGTTCCCGAAATGGTGCCACCAGTACCCACTCCAACCACCAGGTGGGTAATTTTACCTTCGGTTTGCTCCCATATTTCAGGACCGGTTTGCTCGTAGTGCGCCTGCGAATTGGCCAGGTTATCATATTGATTTGGTTTCCACGAATTAGGTACTTCGCGCTCCAGTCTCGACGATACTGAATAATAAGATCTTGGATCTTCCGGGTCTACATTGGTTGGGCAAACAATTACCTCCGCACCGAATGCCCGTAAAGCATCTACCTTTTCTTTTGATTGCTTATCTGTTGTTGTAAAAATACATTTATATCCTTTGATAATGGCAGCCATAGCAAGCCCCATACCAGTATTACCAGAAGTACCTTCAATAATGGTACCGCCCGGTTTTAACTTTCCGCTTTTTTCGGCATCTTCAATCATCTTGAGTGCCATCCGGTCTTTAATTGAGTTACCGGGATTGGTGGTTTCAATTTTTGCCAGAATGGTAGCAGAAATACCCTTTGTAACAGCATTTAACTTTACCAGCGGCGTATTGCCAATCGTTTCTAAAATATTATTATACCACATGTTGCAAAATTAAGCATTGACCTTAAGAATTTTATAAGTTAATATATAATTAAAACTTAATTTTAAAAAAATCAAAATAATAAAATTTTATTCCTAAATCTATATAAATGATAGGCAATATAGAGTCTTTATTGGGCGATAGCGATTTTTAAAACTTTGTAAAAGAATCTATCCACTACAGATCTGCCCCGCATCTCCAATAATTTACTACACCAATTTATATACTTTTCCTGGCAACGACACCATTACACCCTTCATTTCGAGTGTTAACAACACCATGGCTAAATTACTTTGCTGCATACCCAAAGCAACCGAAAGCTGATCAATTGAGCAGGGATTTTGCGCAAGCATGGAGAAAACTTTTTGTTCCTGCGGGTTTAAACCAAGCGGCAGAGCCGATTGTACAGCAGTATTTTTACCAGATACCGGCCGATCCCAGCCCAGGTAATAAATCAGATCCTGTGCATGGTTAATCAACCCCGCCCGGTTGGTTTTAATCAGGAAATTACAACCAGCCGAAAAGGGATCATTTACGCGTCCCGGAAAAGCATACACATCTTTATGGTACGAATTGGCAATTTCTGCCGTAATCAGCGCCCCACCCTTTTCAGAAGCCTCCACCACAATCGTTGCATCAGAAAGCCCTGCAATGATCCGGTTACGCTGTGGAAAATTTTGCCGGTCGGGATTGGTTAAAATCGGAAACTCAGTAAGTAAACCACCGTTTAACAACATTTGCTGCGCCACCGGTTTATGTGCAGATGGGTACAAACGATCCAGACCATGCCCTAAAATACCCACTGTCGAAACCTGGTGTTCTACACAAGCCTGGTGCACGGCAATGTCAATACCATAAGCCAGCCCGCTCACCACCATCACATTATAAGGCACCAATGCTTCAATCAGTTCCTTACAAATATTTTTACCGTATAAAGTGGCATTTCGCGTACCTACAATACTTAGAATCCTCAATTGGTTCAGATCTGCCCGTCCTTTAAAATAAAGTAAAATGGGTGCATCCACACACTCTTTGAGTCTTTGCGGATAATTTGAATCCGTATAAAAAAGGATTTCGATTCCATAACGTGCTATAAAAACCAGTTCCTCTTCAGCCCGTTTTAACGCCTCTTTTGATAAAATCGAATGTATGGCATTTTGCCTGATCCCCGGAATTTCCTTCAATGCCTCATTACCGGCCGCAAAAACTGCCTCCGCACTGCCAAAGTGTTCCAGCAAATTCCTCGCCGTTACCGGACCAACTGATTTTAAGAAAGTTAAAGCAATTTTATGAAGAGCGCTCATCAATCTAATATAATCAAAAGCACTCGGAAAAGCAATTACAAAAATGGTACAAAAAGCATTCTATTTTGAGATCACCAGATATACCAGCCGGTTGCCAACCCAATGTAAAATATCAACATCCGGAGGTTGTTTTCTATTGTGGCAGGTTCGATGGCAGCAGGTATTTATAAGTGTAAGATGCCAACATCTTACACCATTGAAATTCACTATTGGTTTTAGAAAAATCTGTCAGAATTTTTAAGATAACCCCATATACTAAAAAAGAGGATATCCTGCCTGCCGGATCTCCTCTTTCCTTTTTCATCCACATCAAGCTAAAATTCAATATCAATTAAGCTTTTTAAAGGAATGTGTACGTTATTCTTCAGTTGAATATATTTTTCTGTAACCGACCAAACGGTTGTTTCTACTTTTTTTAATCCTTCGGTGGTGTTAAAAGTAATATCTGCTTTGGCCTTAAACTCGTTTCCCAGACGTTGTGCCGCAGCCAGTTTTTCTGTTAATTCTTCTGTATGATCCTGATCTGCATTAATAATGGTTAAATCGGTTATACTTTCTTTCTCTATTAGTTCTACTGTCATATCCTTAGCTATTATCGTGTAAACAAGCTTATCAATTTTTTAATTAAAAAACAAAGTCCTTTATCCTGTTTAATGTAAAAATTAAGATAAAAATCTACACCAGATTTGCCTCATAGTCTGTTAACGCATCAGCCATGATTATGTCCAATCGCCTAACTTACTGACTAACTGAGCGCAACACTGAAATAAGGAATATCAATTAAAGCAGCCTGTTCCTCATCCATCTCGCGGGCGCCAATCACCAGGGCATCTGCCGGCAACAGCTCCAGCTGCTTCAGCAACTCGTTAAAAACCTCACTTTTCGACTGATTCAATTCTTCAGTAAAATAAACGGTTAAATATTGTTCCAGGCCATTCCATTCTACCTGCCTGATCTTATTAAGCTGCTGTGTAGGTTTGCCGCTGGTAACAATGGCTATTTTTTTCCCTTCATTTGTCTGCTTCTGCAAAAATTCAAGCATATTTTTATACAGCAATAATTTGAGTGGCAAACGTGCATTCTCATGCAGCAATTCAAAATTATGCCGGTAAGTTTCTGCAAGTTCAAAAGCAGCCGATACCTTTTCAAACAACTGTTCAGTACCGTTTTCTTCGTAGTGGATCCGCATAAAATCAACAATTTCCCCGGCGTTTTTCTGCTCCGTATATTCTATAAACTGGGCAAAAAGATAATAAACCTGCAAGAGGTAGTCTTTTTGCGGAAACAATACATCGTCCAGTTCAAAAATGATCAGTTTTTTATCTGCGGCTAAAGTATCTATATTCATTATATGGTAAAAAGCTGTAGGTTTTGAAAATCATCGTGAAAGCTGAACACACCGTTTAAATCAGCAGGCATGTCTTTGGGTAGCTGGCCCGTGGTGGTAAAAATGCAATTACCCTTTATAAAAACGGCTAGTTCTTTGCCGGCCACCGCATCGGTTAAATGCGTGTGGATTTGTTCAAATGCAGGCAGCAACACATCAATTCCATATTCGCCAAACAACACCGCCGACTTTGAAATGGCTTCAATTTCAGCTTTGCGTAAGGGAATAACTGCATCGATCGATTCTGTAATACAATAATTGAGTAAAATATGTGCAATACTGCTCTCGTTTAGTTTGCCCAACGAAGCAAAAGTATAGCTTTCAGTTGCAATAGAAGGTACTTCGCCATAATCTGCCCATACAACAAAATGATCCGGAAATGCCTTTAACAGTTTTAATGTTTTGGCATGATTCCCTCCTGTAATTAAGATTTTCAATTTAAAGATATTTTATGATGTTAAATAAGTTGAACCCGGCCTATTGATACCAGAATTTGCAAAATTATATAATCAGGCCGTCTTTCATGGTCACAACACGATCGCTGGTTTCTGCCAGGTGCTCATTGTGCGTTACAATTACAAAGGTTTGACGAAAATTATCGCGCAGGCTTACAAAAAGCTGGTGTAATGCAGCCGCATTTTCAGAATCCAGGTTTCCCGAAGGTTCATCCGCCAGTACAATCGACGGATTATTAATTAACGCCCGGGCAATGGCCACGCGTTGCTGCTCCCCTCCCGACAGCTGGTTTGGTTTATGCTGCGCACGGTCTTTCAACCCGAACATTTCCAACAATTCAAAGGCCTTTTTCTCCGCTTCTTTTTTACTTGCTTTTGCAATAAAGGCCGGAATGCAGATGTTTTCAAGCGCACTGAACTCTGGCAACAGGTGGTGAAACTGAAAAACAAACCCAATATGGTGGTTCCTGAAATTATTCAGTTTATCACCTTTTAAACTACTGGTAACCGTTCCCTCCAAGGCCACCTGCCCGCTATCGGGCATATCCAGTGTACCCAGTATGTGTAGCAACGTACTTTTCCCGGCTCCCGAAGGGCCAACAATGCTTACAATCTCACCCTTTTCTACCTCAAAATCAACACCTTTTAAAATAGATAAATTCCCGTACGATTTTTTGATTCCAGTGGCTTTTAGCATGGCCAAATTTAATAAAAAAGCGCAAAGAGTAAAGTCTATGCATTCTTACATATTTTATTGCAGCTAAAAATTTGCAATTATCATTTTCTTCTTTAACTTTGAAAAACAAAGTGCTTTTAAAATGAACGACATAGAAGAACCACTCAACACGTTAAAAGACATCAGGCAAATGATGGACCGTTCGTCCAGGTTCATTTCGCTAAGCGGCTTATCGGGCGTATTTGCCGGCGTTATTGCACTATTCGGCGCTTACTTCGCCTACGATGAAATTGATAAGTTTATCCATAAACGTGGTTATACAGAGGGCATTCAGGGC
>JASLGV010000384.1 GCA_030149995.1 Pedobacter sp. | reverse complement strand
GTGGAATAATCAGGGTCGCACCCGTTGCTTTTACTTCATCAATCCGTTGATATTCATCGCCGGTCGATTTAATAATGTACTGTTTGCCAAACTCTTTACCAATTTTATCGGCTCTTAGAATATTGGCCCATCCATCTACTTCGAAGATTTGCGGAATGTTCTGCTGTTTACCAAATTCTTCCAGCGAGATGTTGTATTCTTCTTTTTGTTTCGTGTACCATTGGGCATCCAGATACGTTTGTCTTAAAAGTGCGATAGACCCCATCAAAGAGCTTGGATAATCATTTGACGACGAACCTTTGTTAAAAGAATAGTTCGCAGCGGTCTGATCTTTTAAAAATACATTGTTATCAGCCGCTTCATTTAACGTTACTGCTGCGGAGATACCACGGGCAATTCCATCACGATTAATCACGTTTACGCTACCGAAACCATTTTTCCTGAATTCGTCTGCTTTTTTACTGTCGACAGAGAAAATGGTTTTTACATAGGTTTCCGGCCTGATGGCTTCGTTCCATCCGTATGCACCTTTTTTAGTTGATACAAATACCGATTGGCGGGCACCGCCAAACCCCCGGGTTGTAGCCGAAGCATCAGGCAGTCCGTATGCCGTAAAAGCATCGATCAGGGAAGGATAGATAAATTTGCCTTTAAGATCGATTACCACATATCCTTTGGGTACGGCAATTCCGCTGCCAACGGCCTCGATGGTTTGGCCTTTAACTAAAAGGGTTGCATTTGATAGGGTTTGGCTGGCATTTACTACAATGGTTGCATTGGTAAACGCATACATACCCGGTCTTGTATCATAAGAACCGTTAACGGGAAATGTAGGTTGTTGTGCAAACAAAAATGTAGTGAAAAATACCAGCGCAAGGGCGAGTAAAGTTTTCTTCATAAAATTTAGGTTATAATTTGTTTAAAACTAATATAAATAAGGCTTCTTTTTTGTTATTAACCTATTTTTTACAATTATTGGCTACTTTTGAACATCAGAAATTAAATAAATTATGAATGATATTTTAAAAAGCGCCCACTCAGGATGGCGCTACATCGTTTTTCTTTTGCTTATTATAGCGGTTGTAAAAGCTTTATCCGGCTGGTTTGGGAATAAAACGTATACAGAGGGAGATCGTAAACTCAATGTATTTACGCTGATCAGTGCGCACATTCAATTGTTATTGGGGCTGGCTGTTTACTTTGTTGGAGGCTGGTATAAAGCAGATAGTACAGGTTCTGCTGCCATCCGCTATTTTAAAATGGAACACATCAGCATGATGGTTATAGCCATCGTTTTAATTACGGTAGGTAATTCAAAATCGAAAAAGATTGCAGAGGCGGTTGCAAAACACCGTACAATTGCCATTTTCTTTGGTCTTGCCCTGATTATCATCATTGTTTCAATTTTATTAATGACCAAGAATGTACCAGGAAGAACTTTCTTTGGTGTATCTTAATTATAAAGTTATAAAGCGTTTATTTAAGATATAGGCAAATAAGTTTTTACTGAAAAAAACAAATAAAAAGATCAGATAATTTTGCTTTTTTAAAATTATTTATATTTTTGTTCCTCATGATTAGCAATATACATACATGGCTTTGGCAAAGTAATTCTAAAACGGATTGCGCTGGCTGCGTATGCAACATATAGTTTATCAACCTAAACCTTAAAGAAACCATTAAAGCCCGGCGTAGAACCACACGCCGGGCTTTTTATTTTTAAATTATTTTTTAAAACCAGGAGGTTGCTCCTGAATGAAACAGTAAGAAAATGTTTAACATCAATACCACTTATAAAAAACTATTGGCTGATACCACCACACCGGTAAGTATTTACCTGCGTCTGCGTGACGTTTATCCCAATACCATTCTGCTCGAAAGTTCAGATTATCACAGCCGCGAGAACTCCATGAGTTTTGTCTGTGCAGACCCGGTGGCCGGCATTATTTTAAAAGACGGCAGGCTGGAAAGCTATTATCCGGATGGTACCGTTGAAATTAAGGAAAGCGAAAACTTAATCGAAGAAATAGCCGGTTTTAAAGGTAAGTTCAAAAGAACGGAATTACCCGAAATCAAGTTCATCTCTGGCGGGCTTTTCGGTTATTTTACCTGGAATGCCGTACAGCATTTTGAGGATATTACGTTTACTTCAGAAACCAAAGAATCTGAAAAAATCCCACAAATGCAATATCATGTGTACCGGTACATGATTGCCATCGATCATTTTAAAAATGAGATTACTTTATTTAAAAATACTTTTAGCGAAGAGGAAGATACCAACCTTTCTGAGATGGAATACCTGATCCAGAACAGGAGTTACGCAGAGTATAAATTTCAAACGAAAGGCGAAGAATCAAGCAACCTGACTGATACGGGATTTATGGAGCTTGTAGAAAAGCTGCAGAAACATATATACCGCGGCGACGTTTTTCAGATTGTACCTTCGCGTGCGTTTAAGCAGGCTTTTATTGGCGATGAATTTAACGTTTACCGTTGTTTACGTTCCATCAACCCTTCACCTTATCTTTTTTATTTTGATTACGGCGATTTTAAACTTTTCGGTTCTTCTCCCGAAGCACAGATAACCATTAAGAACAATACCGCTAATATTTTTCCCATTGCCGGAACTTTTAAACGCAGTGGAAATGATGAAGAAGATGCCGAGCAGGCCCGTAAATTAGAAGCCGATCCGAAAGAAAGTGCCGAACACGTGATGCTGGTCGACCTGGCGCGCAACGATTTAAGTCGCCATTGCAACCAGGTGGAAGTTAAATCTTTTAAAGAAGTTCAGTACTATTCGCATTTGATCCACCTGGTTAGCAAGGTTAGCGGTCACCTGCAGGAAGACATAACTGCTTTTAAAGTCGTTGCCGATACATACCCGGCCGGAACCTTGAGCGGAGCCCCGAAATATAAGGCCATGCAGCTGATCGATGAAAACGAAAAACTGGGACGTAATTTCTATGCAGGAGCCATTGGCTTTATGGGTTTTAACGAAGATTTTAACCACGCCATTATGATCCGGACTTTTATGAGTAAAAACAACGAGTTACATTACCGTGCAGGTGCGGGCATTGTAGCCGACTCGGTGCCCGAAACTGAAATGCAGGAAGTAAATAATAAGATTGCTGCTTTAAGGAAAGCCATTGAAATGGCAGCCGCTATTTAACAGGAAATTGGAATGGAAAATATAGATAAAAAACCGGTACTCGTAATCGATAATTACGATAGCTTTACCTACAATCTGGTACATTTAATTAATGAAGTTGGGTTTGAAGCCGTTGTTTGGAGGAATGATAAATTTGAACTGGCCGATGTAGACAAGTTTGATAAAATCTTACTTTCTCCGGGCCCGGGTATTCCCGAAGAAGCCGGCTTATTGCTGGATGTAATTAAAACTTACGCTTCCAGCAAAAGCATTTTTGGCGTTTGCCTGGGGCAACAGGCCATTGCACAGAGTTTTGGCGGCAGTCTTTATAATCTGGGCAGACCAATGCACGGCGTGGCTACTCCAGTAACGGTAACAGACGGCGAAGAGCCTTTGTTCTGGGAATGTCCACAAACAATTAAGGTAGGCCGCTACCACAGCTGGGTGGTAAGCAATGAAAATTTGCCTGCCTGCTTAAAAGTAACTGCCCGCGATCATAAAAATGAAATTATGGCTTTGCGGCATGAAACGCTGGATATACGCGGTGTTCAGTTCCATCCCGAAAGTGTACTTACAGAATATGGAAAGCAGATGATGGAAAACTGGCTGACCAATTAAGGTTCTGGTTTTTCAACGAACGGGCAATTAAAAAATCGCTTGTTACAACAGTTATAGCTATAGAAATGAATATTTTAGATAAAATCGTATTAAGGAAAAAGGAAGAAGTTGCCCAAGCCAGGCAATTGATTTCTGTTCAGGATTTAGAAAGATCCATCCATTTTAAACGTACGCCACATAATTTTAAAACCTTCTTAAAGGCCGCCGGCAGGACCGGAATTATTGCGGAGTTTAAACGCCGGTCGCCCTCAAAAGGATTAATTAACGGGGAAGCAGATGTTGCCCAAGTTACACAGGCCTATAATGCGGCAGGCGCTTCAGCTTTATCTGTCTTAACAGATGTTGATTTCTTTGGTGGTAAAACAGAAGATCTGCTTGCGGCAAGGGCGGCAAATGAAATTCCGGTTTTGCGAAAGGATTTTATGATTGATGAATATCAGATTTTAGAAGCGAAGGCCTGGGGTGCAGATGTAATACTTTTAATTGCCGCCATTTTAACACCACAGCAAATCAGGGACTTTGGTCTTTTTGCTCAGAACCTGGGATTGAATGTTTTACTCGAGGTGCATAACCAGGAAGAGTTGGAGCGAAGCATTTGTTCCAATCTGGATGCAATCGGGGTAAACAACCGGAACCTGGCCGATTTTACAGTTGATATTCAAACATCTTTCGATCTGGTTAATAAAATCCCGGATCAGTTTCTGAAAATTTCTGAAAGCGCGATCAGTCATCCAAATACAATCAAAGAATTGAAATCGGCTGGATTTGATGGTTTTTTAATCGGCGAAAATTTTATGAAAACGAGCAATCCGGGTATAGCCATTCAGGAATTTGTTCAACAGATATAAAAACCTTGTTCTAATAAACATGGTTTTCGTTTTTTAGCTGTCGAATTTTAAACAAGTCATTTTTTACCTATTGCCCCCAAAATATCTACACAATTGGGGGCATTTTTATGGGTATGGATTTTGTGTTAATAAACAGCAGGTAAGTATTTTTCGCGCTTATTTTGTAATGAATAGTTAAAATTATTGTTTAGAAACGTTTCGGGTACGGGATATATTCATTGGATGCATCCGAGTTTCGTATATTTGCTCAATTACATGGGAAAACAGAAATTTTATGATACCGCAATCAAACAGGAAAGAGCGGTTTTAGTGGGGGTAATTACCCCGGGTACAACAGACGAGCAGGCCAAAGAATATTTGGAAGAGCTGGCTTTTCTGGTGGATACAGCCGGGGGTAAGGTAGAAAAATATTTTACTCAAAAAATGCTTCGCCCAGAGCGTGCCACCTTTGTGGGAACAGGTAAATTAGAAGAAATCCAGGCTTATGTAAAGTCTGAAGAAATTGATCTGGTTGTATTTGACGATGAATTATCGCCCTCGCAACTTAGAAATATAGAGAAAGAGCTGGGCGTAAAAGTGCTTGACCGTAGTAACCTGATCCTGGATATTTTTGCCGGGCGGGCGCAGACTGCGCAGGCAAAAACCCAGGTAGAACTGGCTCAGCTGCAATATTTATTGCCGCGATTAACGCGTTTATGGACACACTTAGAGCGTCAGAAGGGTGGTATTGGTATGCGTGGTCCGGGTGAGAGCCAGATTGAAACAGATAGGAGAATCATTCTGAACAAAATCTCTCTTTTTAAAGAGCGCCTTAAGCAAATCGATAAACAGAATGAAACCCAGCGTAAAAACAGGGGGCAGCTCATCAGGGTGGCTTTGGTGGGCTATACAAACGTTGGTAAATCAACCATCATGAATATGCTGGCCAAATCAGAAGTTTTTGCCGAAAACAAGCTGTTTGCTACGCTTGATACAACCGTAAGGAAAGTGGTGATTGATAACCTGCCCTTTTTATTATCTGATACGGTTGGTTTTATACGAAAACTTCCGCATCATCTGGTCGAATGTTTTAAATCTACCTTGGATGAGGTTCGCGAAGCGGATGTTTTAATCCATGTGGTAGACGTTTCACATCCGAACTTTGAAGATCAGATCCATACGGTAAATGAAACCCTGAAAGATATTGGTGCAAGCGATAAAGATACCATCCTGGTATTTAATAAGATCGATGCATATGTATCGCCCGATGTTGATGATCTGGAAGCCCATGAAAATGGTAAATTATCTCTGGCCGAATTTAAAAACAGCTGGATGAGTCATGATAAAGTGCCGGTTTTATTTATATCGGCAACTGAAAAAGAAAATGTAGAAGAATTTAAAACCCTGCTGTATAATAAGGTCCGGGCAGCACACACCGCGCGCTATCCATACGATAATTTATTATATTAGCATGTTTTGCATTTCGGCCGGCCGGAGTGTTATCGATTAATTATTTGATGGGGAATGTTTAATTCCCCGATCAGAACAAACATAAAATTATGGAAAGTAAACGTCAGCAAAAATTTGCAGGAGTAATACAGGAGGAGTTGGCACAGATTTTTCAGCGCGAAGGAGCTGCCTTTTTACCCAATACATTGGTAACCATTACGCGGGTTCGGGTTTCGCCCGATCTGGCCGTTGCCAAAGTTTATTTAAGCTTTTTAAATACCAATAATACAACCCTCTCGATCAACACGGTGAACGCCCATAATGGAGAAATCCGCTATAAGCTGGGTAGCCGTATTCGTCACCAGGTTCGGGTGGTGCCAGAGCTTACTTTCTTTGTAGATGATACAAATGAATATGTAGAGCGTATGGATCATCTTTTCGATAAAATAGCAAAAGAGCGTAAGGAAACAGACGACAGCGAATAATTTACTTGTGTGAGAAAATTAAGAGAACCTGTTAATTTCTTTACACACTTTATTCCGGCGTTAATGGTTATTCCGGCTGCTGTTTTGCTGCTAAACCGTTGCAACGATGCAACCGCCTGCACAGCAGCCTGGATTTACAGCATTGCCAGTTTTATCCTGTTTGGTGTAAGCGCCATGTACCATGGCTACCCCCAAACGGATTACGGCATTCGTTTTTGGCAAAAGTTCGATCATTGCTGCATATATCTGATGATTGCCGGTTCTTATACGCCAACGGCTTTGCTCGTTTTTGAAGACTGGCTGCGCTGGGGTTTGTTTGTTATTGTATGGATTATTGCCATTACAGGCTGCCTGCTTAAAATCTTTAACCGTTTGCGGAGCACGGCCATTTCCTTATCAATCTACATCCTGATGGGCTGTTTAATTGTTCCCTTGCTGCAAAAAATGCTTCATACCTTACCTTTAGGGGCCATTGGCTGGTTATTGCTTGGTGGTATTTTTTACATCGGCGGTACGTATTATTATGCAAAAGATAAACCACTGCATAAGTATATCCACAGCCATGAAATCTGGCACCTTTTTGTAATAGCAGGAGCAGCCTCCCATTATATCTATAACTATTTTTACATTTTCAATTTGCAGGTACGATGAAAAAAATAGAGCAGGTGTTAAATAACCATGCCGCATCTATCGGGAAAGTTGTTGATTTTAATCCCGATCGGGATAAACTCCTGGCCTTTGATTTTACAACAGGCAATTCGGCCCTGACTACCGAAATGCTGGCCGATACGGGTTTGTTTGATGCCTGGGTGAATGAACAATTGAACCATAACCAGGCCCGCTATGGAATTGGTGGTTATGCTGAACACCGGACCATTTATAACCGCAGTACACATTTTGATGCCGGAGATGAACCCCGGCGTTTACATTTAGGTGTCGATATCTGGGCACCCGCCGGAACACCCGTATATAATTTTTTCGATGCCCGCGTACACAGTTTTGCTTTTAACAACCTGTATGGAGATTACGGTGCCACCATTATCTTAACATATACAATAGATGGTTTTGAGTTTAATGCTTTATACGGGCATTTGAACCTCGACTCGTTGAACGGACTTCGGCAAGGGCAGCTTATTAAAGCAGGGGAACCATTTGCTGCTTTGGGCAAACCGGAAGAAAACGGACACTGGCCTCCACATTTACACTTTCAGCTTATCCTGGATATGGGAATGTTAAAAGGCGATTATCCGGGTGTATGCAAATTCAGTGAGCGCGATCTGTATCTGAAGAATTCGCCCGATCCCGGTTTAATTTTAAAACATTCCTTTAATCGTCTTGTTCTTTAAAGTGTTGTTTAACAATTATATATAATTAGTTAAATTGGCTTTATGAAAAAGATCATGTTGTTTTTCTTAATTTTTTATAGCGCCGGGAGTGTGGCCCAGGTTCAGTTTAAATCTGGTAAATCGGGCTTTGAAAATTTTCTTAAAAGCAACCTGATCTATCCAAAGTATGCCGTGCAAAATTGTATAGAAGGAACCATAAATGTAGCATTCAAATTAGACAGTCGGGGGCGTGTTTATTCCGCGCAGATATCCAAAGGGCTGATTGCCAATATAGACCGGGAGGCTTTACGGTTGGTTCGGTTAAGCAGCGGGCAGTGGCAAGTACCCACAGGATATGATACAACAACGAATATTATTGTACCGGTTAACTTTAAGTTGCTGGATTATAATTGTGGCGGTAAAAGTAAAGCCGAAATACAACAGGCCATAAATGCTTATCAAACCCAGGAAGACCTGATTAATGTGGTGGTTAATTTTTATAAAAATGCTG
>JASLGV010000367.1 GCA_030149995.1 Pedobacter sp. | reverse complement strand
CTTACCAACAAATTAAACACTTTAGGTTTCTTATGCCTACTTTAGCAGCAAGCAGTTGTCAAACCAGTCTATGCGTATGGTTTACAGGAAATCAGCTTTTTTAATGCATTAAATGGAGAATACGCAACAGAAGCACCCGATTATTTTAGATTTTATCGAAAAAACCAGCCAGCCCGTATTCCTTACCGGGAAGGCCGGAACCGGAAAAACCACGCTTTTACGCAAAATACAGGCCAGTACCTCTAAAAATTTTGCTGTCATTGCACCCACTGCCGTGGCAGCCATTAATGCCGGTGGTGTTACCATGCATTCCTTTTTTCAAATTCCCTTTGGCCCGCTTATTCCTACAGAAACTGTTAATCAGCCATCCATCCGGTATGCACCCGATAAGGTAAAACTGCTTAAATGCCTGGAACTGCTCGTTATAGACGAGATCAGTATGGTTCGGGCCGATACACTTGATTTTATTGATGCCATGCTCCGGAAAGTGCGCGGTTCTGTGCAACCCTTTGGAGGGGTGCAGGTATTGATGATTGGCGATCTGTACCAGTTATCACCTGTTTTTCACGATGCCTGGCACCTTCTCAAAGAATATTATGCCAGTCCTTATTTTTTCGAGAGCCAGGTATTCAGACAAATCAACATCCTTACCTTTGAGCTGGACCACGTATACCGGCAGTCGGACCCGGTATTTATTGATATGCTGAACCACATCAGGCGCAATACCATGCCCGAACAGCTGCTCGAAAAACTAAATGAACGTTATGATGCTGCCCTGGATGTAAACTGGAAAGAAGGATACATTACCCTTACCACTCACAACCAGCTGGTTACCGAGATCAACAATACCTGTTTAAACAGACTCGATGGAGAACTACAAACCTTTAAGGCGGTTGTAAACGGCGATTTCCCGAAAGATGCTTATCCGGCTGATGAGGAACTGCTCCTTAAAAACGGTGCGCAGATTATGTTTATTAAAAACGACTCGTCGGGAAAAAAACAATTCTACAACGGGCGTGCCGCCAAAATTATCCACCTTACCGAAAACCACATACAGGTAGAATTTATAGACGACCAAACCACGCTGGATGTACAGCCAGAGATCTGGCACAACATTAAATATACCTTAGATCCGCAAGAAAATAAGATTACCGAAAACAACACCGGTTCCTTTTCACAATATCCCTTTAAACTGGCCTGGGCCATTACTATTCATAAAAGCCAGGGACTTACTTTCGATAAGGCCATTGTAGATGTAGGGGCCGCTTTTGCCCACGGGCAAACCTATGTGGCCTTAAGCCGTTGCCGGAGCCTGGAAGGCCTGGTGCTTAAAACACCTGTAAAACCCGCCAACATCCTAACAGACGAGCGTGTGATACAGTTTACGCACAACGCTGTTCAGGAGCAGCCCGACGCCGGTTTACTGGATCGGTACAGTCGTGCCTACGGCCGGGTTCTGATTACAGATTTATTTGATTTCTCCACCCTAAAAACCAATTGGGATGCCATTGGACGTATTTTAAAGAAACACGATCAGGGCCCTGCTTTTGCACAGATTTACGAAGAGATTAAAAAAGTACTGGAAGAAGATCTGCTTAAGATAGGCGACCGCTTTATTAGACAGGAATTATCAAAATACCCGGCCGGAAGTATTTTGCAGGAAGAAAATGCCTTTCTGGTACGCATGGAAAAAGCAGCTGGTTATTTTACACCTAAAATAGCCGGGGAAATAGAAAATTGCATCCGGCTGATTAACCTGCGGATTTACAACGACCAGCATTCAGATAACATAATAAACCTGGTTAACGATGTACTGGCTACCCTTGCAACCAAACAGGCTCTTTTTAACCTTTCATGGGCCTCTTTTTCGATAGACCAATACCGTAAAGCCATGCGTAAGGCAGGCAGCAACTACGAACCGGTACAAAGAGAACTGGTTAAAGAAATCCCGGCCAAAGCGCCCGAGCCCGTAGCCAACCCAGCCCTTTACCAGGAACTGGTTAAATGGCGAAAAGCCATCAGTGTACAAAGAAACCTGCCCGATTATAAAATTCTGCCAGACCAGGCCTTGATACTTGTGGCCGCTAAACTGCCCAAAACCACCGAACAGCTCTCGGCCATTAAAGGCATTGGTGTTGGAAATGCGGTGGACTTTGGTTCCCAGATTATTAAGTGTGTAAATGCCTATCTGGGTACCAGCGAGTTATTTTAACAACCGGTTAAGGCAATTATTTGTAAAAACACTGCTGAATACAACTACCCGGCTTTTCTGCATTTAATTAAAAAAAACGGCTGACTTTCATTAATCTCCGTAACCTCAAACAGACCGGCTTCGGCAAACTCGGCATGAACAGACTCGCGGTCGTAAAAAAACATTTTTACCCCTGCAAATATTTCATAACGGTCTTTGCTGATAAAATTACCTTGCTGATAGGTATGAGCTGTTTTTGAAATGGCGGTAAAAACCATGTAACCGTTTTCGGCTAACTGATCGTAGCAATCGCGGATCAGTTTTTTACGTTCAGCTTCGTCTAATAAATGAATTAAGGCATAGCAAAAAATCCCCTCGTATACCCCTGCATCAAAAGGCATATCGGTTACAGAACCATGGTAAATAACCATATCTGTACCATAATGTTTTGCAGCCATTTCGATGGCCGTTTTTGAAATTTCAATTCCCGTTACCGCTATTCCACTTTCTCTGAAAATCTGTGCATTGCGGCCGTAACCAATGCCCGGGATAAGCATATTTTTCACCCCCCGGGCAACAAAAAAATCTCTTGTTAATACAGCCGATTTTGAGGGTTCAAACCCCCACATTTCTTGTTTTTCGTTAAAGGCCGACTCCCAGAACTCGGGTTTTTCAGGTATATTTTGGCTCATCTTTCCGGTTTGCTTTTGATGCGCAATTTATTGAGAAATTATCAATTTCAATTCACCCGTTCCAATAATGGCTTTCGCATTACACAGCCCTTAGCGATCCGCATTTTAACACAGGCCGCTTCTATTTTTCCGGTTTCACGATGTGATCGTATACGATACGAGATACGTTGGCCAATATATGGGTGGAGGCAGCTTCGGAAGCAATACCGCTCGACAACATTACAATTACATATTTTCGCCCGTTGGGTAGAAACACAATACCCGAATCGTGCATCACCGCTACAATCGATCCGGTTTTATTGGCCACCTTAACCTCCTTAGGCAACTGTGCAGCAATTTTATCGCTAAAATGCTGGTGAAACAGAATGTTCAGCATGGCCCGGTCTGCTGCTGCATTAACGGCCGTTCCATTGGCAAGCCGCTCAAAAATCAGCATCAGATCGCGGGCATTCGTGGTATTGTTTAAGCCCGCTTTAAAGGCCTTATCATCCTCTACCCCTCTTAAAACCTGCATCTGCTGAACGCCGAATCCTTTCAGGGTTTCTTTAATATGGCCAGCCCCAACCAGGTCGATTACGTTGTTGGTGGCCAGGTTACTGCTCCGGGTAATCATGCTGAAAATCAACTCGTATATGGGCAAACGCTTCCCGACCATTTTATACAAGGTATGTTCGCTGTCGTTGAGCGAGTCGAGCTGGTAAAGACTGCCATCGGCAATACTTTTAAAACTGTTTTTCACCACCACCGAATCGCTGAGTTTAAATTTTCCGGCGGCTGCCTGTTTATAAGCTTCGATCATTACCGGCGTTTTCATGGTGCTGGCCGCATGGAAACTTTGTCCCGGATTTATAAAAAATGTCTGCCCGGTATACAGATCTTTTACCGCCAGGGCAAAAATCCCCTCCGGTTCGCGATTAAATTCGGCCTGCACCGCTTTTCTCAAACCGGTGGTATCTAACCCCGATATAGGTTGTGCCATCAGAACCGGCTGCCAGAGCATGGCCATCAAAACAGGTAAAAGAGTGTATGTTTTCATTTTATTTTGTTGTTTTCTGTACCACTGGTTTTAACGTTACATCGTAAAAGGTAAGATCCGAATCCGGATCTATAATATTCATTTTTACCTGGCTTACAGTGCCATCGGGCTGAAGAGCAAAATTAACATACGCATCGGCCTTTAAACTTTTGTTGCTAAAAGTTGCAATAAAGGTATTGTATTGAAAATACTGTAACTGCGCTTTTAAATGCGGAAGCTGTTTAAAAGATAGCTGCATGCTGCCATTTGCCGAAGGTGTTAGCTCCACTTCGCCGTAAACCTCATCCCGGTACAGTCCAACCAGTTTATTTACCGGCAGTTTAAACAGACCGGAACTGTCTGGCCTGATGGTGTTTTTCGTTAACGTTTCCTGCTCTTTCTTCCGGTTGCGGTCTTGTTCGGCCTTATAGGCATCGATCCAGTTGTGTGGCTTGTTTTGTTCATAATAATCCAGTACCTGGTAAATAATGGCCCAATAGGCAGCAGCAGACTCCTGATTGGTTAGCACACTGATGCCCAGCTTAAGGTCGGGTACCATAACCAGCTGAGATACGAAACCATTCAGCTTACCGCCATGGCATACCACCTTATATTTCTGGTAATTAAAAAGCCTGAAACCAAGTGCATACCCGTAAAAATCCATTTGTGCAGGTTCAAAGCCCGCAGGCACCTTGCTAATGGGCATGGGACGTATTATTTTCCAGAGTTCGCGGTTGGTTGCCGGCTTAAAGATAACTGAACCGGAGGGCGTACGGCCCGAATCAAGCTGTGTAATCATCCAGTTGGCCAGATCGTTTGCATTGGATAAAATGCCACCCGCAGGGTTACTGGCATCACCAATATTCAGATCCAGGTAATCAGCTACCAGGCCAACCTGATTACCCGTACGGTCGTGCGCAGCCGAAATATTGCTTTGGTTTTTAAAGTCAGAAAATCTCGATAAACTGCCGGGCATGCCCACGGGTTCAAAAATGCGCTTCTTCACAAAGTCTTCCCATTCCATGCCACTCAGTACCTTTACAATTTCGCCTGCTGCCAGATACAGGATATTGTCGTAAGCATAGGTGGTTCTGAAATCGTATACCAACGGAAACTGAGGCAATTTTTCCAGGATCTCGCGCCGGCTGAATGTTGAAGGCGGAAACAACATCAGATCACCCGAATAGGCTTGCAAACCACTTTGATGAACCAACAGATCCCTTACGGTCAGGTGGCTGCTTACATACGAATCAGACATTCGGAACCAGGGCAGATGTTTCACAACGGGGTCGTCCCATTTTAATTTCCCTTCTTCAACGAGCATTCCCAGCGCTGTTGCCGTAAAAGCCTTTGAGTTGGAGGCAATGGAAAAAAGCGTATGCGCATCAACAGGATCTTTTTCACCCAGCTTCTTAACCCCGTATCCCTTTGTGAGCAAAACTTTTCCATCTTTAACAATGGCTATGCTAAGGCCCGGCACCTCAAATGTTTTAAGCACTTTTTCAATATAAGTATCCAGCTGCGGTGGCAAGGCACGTGTTTGTGCCATTGCAGCAGATACCAGAAACAGAACCGGGAAAAGGATTATTTTTGCACTGTAATTTTTCATAAATTGTAATTAAGGGATGAGGAGGTAAAATTCTTTTGCCCGCAACCGTTCGGTTTCTGCCGCTGCGGTTTTGTTTTGCCGGCCCAGGATCTCTGCACGCTGCTCATGGCATTGCTGCGCCAGGTAAGAATCGGGAAAAGAACTTGCCGAACGGCTAAAACACTCAAAAGCTTCCTGATCCGTTTGCAGCCGGGGTTTCTGTACCAGTTCCATGGCTTTCTGGAAATCAGCTGCCCAGTTCAGGGCAAGCGCATCGGTACGGCCGGCTTCTTCCAGCACCTGGAAAGGAGGAATTTTTAACGAAATAGATTCGGGTAGTATGGGGGCTGCACCCTGCCTGAAAAATGCCTCAACAGCCTGCAGGTAAGCCCTGGCCTCGGCCTCATTGTGGGCAGACTGCATAAGTCTCTGCTCTTCAGACGGGTTGGTAAAGAAAGAAGCTTCTGCCAGTACAGCCGGAATGCCATAGGTATTGCGCAATACCGCCGCCCCCCGTGCAGGAAAAATAACATAATCGGATGCCAGGCATACCGGCACTGGTTTCCGGTAAAGCTGTTGCTGAAAAGCCAGCCCCAGCAAGGTACCCAGCTGTACACCTGCTTTGTTTTCCGAAACCGCCCCGTGAAAATAAATTATCGGGAAATTAACACTACTATCGGCCGTAGCATTGTGGTGTATGGACAAAAACAAACCGGCCTTTTGCCTGATGGCCTCCAGACTGCGTTCTTCCAGTTTTATAAATACATCGGTATTACGGGTTAAGATAACCCGCGCGCCCTTTTGTTCCAGCTTATCCTTAAGCAGCAGGGCCACACGCAGGTTAATCCATTCTTCGCGTTCGCCCTGTGGTCCCTTGCGGTATACATCAGTTTCGGCCGTGCCCCCGTGCCCGGGGTCAATACAAATCAGTTTGCCTTGCAACGTTAAAGAATCGGCTGGCATGGCGCGGGTGTTTAGTCTACAAAAAAACAGGCAACACAACAGGACTATATATGCGGATAACCTCATTTTGCATTCAGTTTACGGTTTAGAAATTCGGCCGTGGCTTTATCTACACGGATCATATTTTCGTATTTCATCCAATGGTGTGTATCGTCCGGAATAAACAGGCTTTCGAAAGGAATGTTCTTTTTCTTTAACCGGTTAATGAGGTCTATGCTTTGCTGAAAGGGCACATTTCCATCATCATCGCCATGAATAATGAGTACGGGCGAAGTCCAGGTATCGAGCCAGGCCACCGGCGATGATTTCCAGGTAAGTTTTTTGGAAAGTTCGAGATCCGGTGCCGGCTCTGCCTGCTCTTTGGGCAGAAAAACATTCAGGTTATGCTCTCCGTGTATATCCACGCCGGCGGCAAAAATTTCAGAATCTTTTGCCAGCGCCATTGCAGTTAAAAAGCCTCCATAAGAACCACCATAAATACCAATGCGTGCCGGATCTACTCCGGGCAAAGCTGCCAGCCACTTCCCTGCTGCACGGATATCCAGATACTCGGAAGCGCCCGATGACCAGGAAGCTTCGGGATGTTGAAAATCAAATCCGTAACCAATGCCCAGCCGGTAGTTTACCGCCAGCACCACAAAACCCTGGCTGGCCAGATACTGGTTAAGTGCATACGTATTGGAATAATAATCGCCATAATGCCAACCCAGCAGCATTTGCCGTTGCGGGCCACCATGAACAAATAATACAGCTGGTTTTTTGGCCGATGTAGTTGCCGGCTCAAAAAGCTGGCCATAAACCATCCCTCCATCTTCCGCCTTGAAACGAACCGAACGGGGTACAACAAGTGCACTGGCCGGAAAATCTTTGGGCAATAAACCGCTTGCCATCCAGGTAACCTTGCGCGTTTTTAACGATAAAATGCCCGGCAAATTGGGCTGATGAGCAGTGGCAAACAATGCCGCCAGTTCTTCGCCATTTCCCAACATAACCGGGTTACTTTCCAATCCGCTTCCATGGGTTAACCACTCTGGTTCTGCACGGTTTACCGGCACGCGTGCCAGATGCCGGCGATCATAATCAGACGAGTCTTTACCCGCATTGGTGCTAAAAAGAAGCCATTGCTTATCGGGACTTAGTTTAACATGCTCGACCACAAAATTACCGGGCGTTAAACATACCGGTGTACCACCTGTTTCTGGCAGGCTGTATAAATGTGGCCAGCCATCCTCGTAAGAAACGTAGGTAATGCGGTTATGCGCTGTCCAGTGCAAATTGGTGCCACCATTGGTTGCAGGTAAAGAACCCCGCCTGGTTTCGGGCGCTTTCCAGATCTCTGCACCCTTTCCGGTACGCGCATCTGCTGTCCATACAGACCACGGTTGCCGAACAAATGCAGTAAGCGAATCGGGAAAACCACCGCTGGCAGCCGTTCTTATAAAAGCAATTTTTTGCCCGTCCGGGCTCCACTGTGGCGAACGGTCGCGGCTAAAGGCCGGGGCCATCCAGGTTATGGCATTAAGACTATCTTTAAAAACGCCCACCAGGGCATGATCTTCCCGTGCAGCCACAAATAAAAGCCGGTTCCCATCCGGCGACCATTTTATTCCGCTTACTTTTCCACGTACATAAAACATTTTTCTGGCAGCCGTTTTTCCATTTAAAGGCGATATCCATACCTCGTCTTTATGGATATAGGCCACCTGATTGCTTTGCGGTGAAATAACGGGGTAATCGCCTTCAGACAGCAAAACAGGTGTGCCTCCCTCAAAAGGAACGGCATATACCTGCACCTTGGGGGGCTGAGGCATGGATGCCGGATTTCGGGGCGTACGCTCATCGTAAGCACCGTGGTCGCCACCCCGCACATATACAACCCACCGGCCATTGTCTGAAATGCTTACACTGGTAATTTCCTGTCCATCATCTTGTGCATAAGCCGTCAGTTTCCGGTAAGAAAAAGCCGGCCCTTCGGCTACATAAATATTCCGATGTCCTTTTTCATTAACAGTAAAAGCAATTTTTTGGCCTGTAGCAGCTGCATTCAATTCTGTAACAAATGGATAAGCACCCACGTTATCCATTGTTACCGTTTGTGCTGCAAGCTGGCTGAGCATACAAGTGCCCAGCAGCAGCAGCCAGATATTTTTAGCCATATTTTTACTATTTATCCCAGAATAAACGATCAGATAAACTACCCACAGTAGGCACATTTGCCTTGTTACGACTGGTTTCGATGGTTGGATAAGCGACCCTTCTGATAAACGTATTCATAGCTGCACTTTGAGGCAGGGCAAAATTCTTATACTTGTAATCAAACCTGCGTGCATCGACCCAGGCTTCGGGATTGAGAAACATGGCCACATACTTTTCTTTAAAAATAAGGTCGAGTGTTAAGCCCGCTTCCCCTACGGCCACCACCGGGTTGGTGATGTAGGCATTCTCATCTGCCACACTTACACCCAGCTTTTCAATATGTGCTTTAATGCCCGCTATATAAGCACTGTACGCCCGTGGTATGTTGCCCGACCTGAAAGCCGCTTCTGCTTCAATAAATTTCTGCTCGGCAAAGGTGAGGATATAAAGCGGTGCACCTTTTCTTGAATAAAATCCATTCAGATCGAGGTAGGATTCTTCTTTGGTGGTACCTGTACCGATACGGCCGGCCCCATTAGGGGTACCCCGGTAATCGCCAAATTTGGTAAGCGAGGCAATTTTAGCCAGACGCGGATCGACCACACCAAATGTTTTCCCGCTAAGGGCATCTACAAACTGTGAGCTCAGCCATCCATCCAGATCAAGCACACTGTTATCAAAGGCCACACCATTCCAGGGGCTTAGCCCATCAAAAGCAGTCAGCGCAGCATCCTGCGAATTATCAACATATCCTTTAGACAGGGCATTTAAAATTTCAGTACTGTTATAATTGCCGGTTTTAGAAAGCTGGTTTAGAAAACGGGCCTTTAAGCCATAAGCCGTACGAATCCAGGCGGCGATGTTCCCATTGTGAATTACATCACTCGACGGATCAACAATAACGGCCACATTTGTTTTTTGCAGGTTGGTTATTCCCTCATCCAGTAATTGCAGGCAAATGGTATGCAGGCTTGCCTGTGGGTCGTATTTAGGGGTTAAGATTTCCTGTCCCTGAAAGGCATCGCCGTAAGGCACATCGCCAAAGGCATTGATCAGCATGTTTAGGTTCAGGGCCATCATTACTTTTCCAATACCGAGGTGGTAATAGGCATTTTGTTCAGTTGCCAGGTCGTTCATCTTTTTGATGTTCATCATGGCCGAGAGGTAAAAATTTTGCCAGGTACCGGAATAATCAACCGGATTGTAAATGTCGCCATCACTGGCTTTGGTTGGGCTGGCCAGGTATTGGGTAAAATACGAGGTAATATTACCCATTCTGAATACATCCAGCCCGGTTTGCGAGGTAGCTGTTGCCAGCAGTCCGTTAATGGGTGGTTTGTTTACCAGGTTTGGGTTATCCAGTTTATCGAGAAATTTTTTACAACCGGTACTGCAAATGAGCCATAAACCGATAGAAAATATGCAGAGGATCTTTTTCATTTTCTTAAGAATTAAAAATTAACATTTAAAGAAAAAATGTAGCTGCGGGTAGCCGGATACGTAAAGCCGGCAAAACCATCGTTTACATTACCCGAACTGGTAGAGCTCGACTCGGGATCGAAACCGGTAAACTTGGTACTGAGCCAAAGGTTGTTTCCGCTGAATGATACGGTTGCACTGTTGATAAAACCACTTTTCTGCACAAATTTTTGTGGCAGGGTATAAGCAAGTGATGCTGTGCGTAAGCGAACCCAGGAAGCATTTTCGATAAAGGTTTCGGATGCTCCGCGGTACACATTGCGGTAATAGCCGTTGCCATAATTAACCCCATCCGGCCCTACACCCTGTCCCAGCCATACGGCTTTGGTATTGGGCGTTCCATCGGCCAGTACGCCCGGAAACACCACCATGTCGTTGCGGTTTTCTGAACTTTTCTGCAATGCAAAAGCCGCCATAAAATTGGCCAGCTGGTTGTATCTGTATACCCCTTGCTGGGTATCAAACAAGAAAGAAAATGCCCAGCTTTTGTATTTCAGGGTACTGCCCAAACTGCCGATCCATTTGGGTTGCGAATTGGCTATATACTGCTGGGTATTGGCATTGTTCAGTACCGGAAAACCATCGGCCCCGATTACCATGGGTAAATCGGTGCGCAATACATCGCCATTATCTCCATAACGTTTATATGTTCGGCCAAACAATGCACCTACCGGATAACCAGGTATGTATTTTTGCGTAACCGTAGAACTCAGATATCCATACTGGCTGCCCATTACAATTTCTGTTAAGCCCGGATAAATGGAAAGCACCGTATTTTTATTGTGGGTAAAATTGGCATTAATTGTCCAGCTGAAATCGCTGGTTTGCACTGGTGTACCCGAAAGGCTGATTTCGAGCCCCTGGTTGCGGATGCTACCCGAATTGAGGTAAATTTTATTAAAACCAGTTCCCACCGGAACACTTACCGGAATAATCAAATCCTTACTGGTGTTGTTGTAATAGGTAAAATCGAAGCTCAGCCTGTTCTTAAAGAGTCTGAACTCTGCTCCCCCTTCGTAAGAGGTTGTGTATTCCGGCCGCAGATTCGGATCGCCCGTTTGCGGATCCAGCGTAAAAGGAAGTACCTTGTTGCTTAACGGTGTACCAATGTTGTAACCAGATGAAGTGGCATAACGGAAAGCATCCTTACCAATTTTAGCGACCGAGAAACGTACCCGGCCGCTGTTTACCCAGGCAGGCAGTTTCAGGTTTTGCGAAAAAACCCAGCTCGCACTAACCGAAGGGTAGAAAAATGAGCGGTTATCAATGGGCAGTGTCGATGTCCAGTCGTTACGGCCTGTAAAGGTAAGATACAGGTAATCATCGTAACTCAGAGACCAATCGGCAAAAAGGCCAATAATGCGGTATTCGCTGATGTAGTTGGTGGCTACAACCCTTTTGGTGTTGTTTAAATTATAATAATCGGGCACCACCAGCGTATCGCCCACGGTATTAACCGATTTACGGGTGGTTGAATAAATATCATTACCTAATTTAAGAGAAGATTTGATGTGCGCCCCGATGTCGTTCTTTAAATTAATCATCAGCGTAGAGTTGAGCACCGTATTTTTGGCGCGGTACTCCTTTACAGTTCCATAACCAAAATCGTTCGGATAAATCTCGTCGGTAAGACCAATAGGGCCCGGTGTGGTAGAAGTACGCGAG
>JASLGV010000303.1 GCA_030149995.1 Pedobacter sp. | reverse complement strand
TAAAAACACACATTTTATGAAAAAATTACAGCTTATAGGCCTTGTAATTCTTTATACCTTATTAACCAATACGGCTTTTGCCGCTATGTTTAAAGATTTAAAAGGAAAGGTTGTTGATGCAACGACAAAACAGAGTTTGCCGGGTGCTACTATTTTTATTCCTGATTTAAAGGTTACCACGCTTACAGATAACAACGGTGTCTTTAACCTGGTAAACCTGCCTTCAAAAGGAAGTTACCTGGTAGAAGTACATTATGTTGGTTACAAAACCGCTACCCAGGTGGTGAACCTGGCTTCGGGAACTGAATTGCAGTTTGCCCTGCAGCCTTCGGCCATTGAAACCAAAGAGGTTGTTATTACGGGCAGCTTAATCAGCAGTACGAGTAAGCGAAACAGCGCTTCATCATCGGTGGTTGGTAAAGATCAGCTTACGCAACCTTCAACCAACCTGATTGATGCTTTATCGAAGGTACCGGGGGTAACGCAGATTACCACGGGCCCCTCTATTTCAAAACCGGTCATTCGCGGACTTGGTTATAACCGTGTTGTAACGCTTGATGATGGGATTAAACAACAAGGGCAACAATGGGGCGACGAACATGGCATTGAAATAGACCAGTTTAAATCAGACCGGGTAGAGATTTTACGTGGTGCTGCTTCTTTAATGTACGGTTCAGACGCTTTGGGCGGTGTAATTAACCTGCTTGAGCCAAACACCGCGCCAAACGGGCAAATAAACGGGGAGGTAATTTCCAATTATTCGACCAACAACGGACTTACGGCCAACTCGGTTATGTTAAACGGGAATGAAAACGGGTTTGTATGGCGCGCACGCGGAACGTATAAAAATGCTTATTCATTTAAAACCCCAACAGGTTATTTCCCGAATTCGGGCTTTAACGAAACCGATTTAAGTGGAATGGTTGGGTTAAATAAAAGCTGGGGATATACACACTTAAACATTTCGAATTTTAGAAACAACATTGGTTTTTACGATCCAAACCTCGATGCATCGGGTAATTTTGTAAAAGAAGATGGCGAGCCATTTACCAATGCAGATTATAAAAGCCGCGAACTGGAATATCCACGTCAGGACATCAGACATTTTAAAATTGCGCTGAATAATAATTTTATCCTGGGTAATGGAAACTTAAAGACTGATTTTGGTTATCAGCAAAACCAGCGTCGTGAGCTGGACGGACCAGATCCGGCCTTGTTCTTCGACCTTAAAACATACAATGCAGATCTGAAATATTACATACACGAAACCAATGGATGGCAACCTGTTTTTGGCGTGAGTTTGGAAGATGCACACAGCCAGAATAAAGGAACAGAATTTCTGATCCCTGCTTATGATACGTTTGGGTTGGGTGCTTTTGCTTATGCAAAGAAAAACTGGGAAAACAATACATTTAGCATTGGTGCCCGTTACGATTACAGAAAAAATGATGGTAAACAACTTTTCGATGATGGTGAAGAATTGTTCGCCCCGTTCCGCAATAAATTTTCTAACGTAAGTGGTGCTTTAGGATTTACGCACCAGTTTAACGAAAACCTAAACTTTAAAGCCAATGCGGGTTCTGCTTTCCGTGCGCCAAATCCTGCCGAACTGGGATCAAATGGAGTACACGAAGGTACTTACCGTTATGAAGTGGGTAACTCGGCTTTAAATCCGGAACGTAGTTACCAGGTAGATGCATCTTTAGAATATGAAGGCAAAATTGTAAGCGCAAGTGCCAGCATTTACAACAACTACATCCACAACTATATTTATGCTTCAACCAACGGTGAACTTAAAACCGTAGATGGAACCGTATATCCGGTATATCGTTACGGACAGGTAAATGCCAATTTATATGGTGCAGAGGCCAGTTTAACCATTCACCCGCTGCCGTTTATCCATTTCGAAAATACCTTTGGATATGTACATGCTCAGAATACAACATTCGATAAGCCACTTTCTTTTATCCCGGCGGCGAGCTTACGCAATGAATTGCGTTTCGAACCTAAATTAAAAGGTACAAACGATGCTTATTTAATGGTTGGAATTAACTCTGCTTTTAAACAAAATCGTATAGACGAAGTTTTCGAAACCGCTACCAGCGGATATACCTTGCTGAATGCCGGTATCGGAGCTACCTTTAAATTGGGTAAACAACCTGTTAAATTAGCCGTAACAGGAAACAACCTGCTTGATAAAAAATACTACGATGCGTTAAGCAGATTTAAACCAGGCCGTTTTGACCAAACCAATCCTGATTTAGGTGTATACAATACAGGCAGAAACGTTACTTTCGGACTATACCTGCCATTAACCCTGGTTAAGTAATCCGTCTATCAATAAAAAAAGCGGAATTCATTTGAATTCCGCTTTTTTTTGACCTGATGTCTGGTTATTTCGAATGTTTTTCGCGTTTGGCCCTTACATACTGGTTTGGCCATTCGGTATCATCGCCCAGTTCCTGTGCAGCATGTGTCGGAAAATAAGCATCTCTTAAAGAAGCACGAGCAATAAAAATGAGGTCGGCTTTTTCTTGTTCCAGAATTTCTTCTGCCTGCACCGCATCTACAATAATGCCTACAGCACCGGTAGCAATGCCGATCGATTTTTTTATTTTTTCTGCAAAAGGTACCTGGTAATTGGGGCCTGCCGGAATAACCGCATCTGGTACATTGCCGCCTGACGATACATCAATGAGGTCTACGCCGCGATCTTTTAAAACGGCGGCAAGGTTTACCGAGTCTTCTTCATTCCAGCCTCCGGGTACCCAGTCTGTGGCTGATATGCGTACAAATACAGGTAAATTCTCCGGCCATACAGATTGAATGGCTTCCACCACATCGACCACCAGCCGGATCCGGTTTTCAAAACTACCTCCATATATATCGGTACGCTGATTACTTAAAGGACTCAGAAACTGGTGCAGTAAGTAACCATGTGCGGCATGCACTTCTATTACTTTATAGCCTGCAGTGTGTGCTCTTTGGGCAGCACTTCTAAAAGCAGCAGTTATTTGCTGGATTTCGGCAATGCTTAAGGCATGTGGCAATTGCTGACCGGCTTTAAAGGGAATGGCGGATGGAGCCTGCGTTTGCCAGCTGTTGCTGCCATTGGTTATTTGTTCGCCACCTTCCCAGGGAACTTCGCAACTTGCTTTTCTTCCGGCATGTGCCAGCTGTATACCGGCAACGGCGCCCTGCCCGTGAATAAAAGTGGTAATTTGTTTTAATTTTTCAATGTGCTCATCTTTCCAGATGCCCAGATCGGCATACGTAATACGGCCTTCGGGTAAAACGGCAGTGGCTTCTTGTATAATTAAGGCTGCGCCACCTACGGCACGGCTCCCAAGGTGCACCAGATGCCAGTCGTTCGCAAAACCATCGCTGGCAGAATATTGGCACATCGGCGAGATAACCAGGCGGTTCTTTAAAGTCAGGTCTTTTAAAACAAAAGGAGAAAATAATTTCGACATTTTATAGCTGTTGTGGAAGCGCAAACGATGTTACGATCCGGGTTTTTAAATGGAAACAAGCGTTTACTTTTTGAGTAAACGGTCTATTGAATATTGATTGTATGGCAAATACGCAAGCAAGGCAGCCAGAAAGGCAACATGAATAAGCTGCGAGGGGATTGCCTCCCAGTTTTCGATCATGGTGGTGCCGAAAATCAACAGAAGTGATATAATGGCGCCGAGCAGAAGCCCCTGACGGGTAAAAAGCCCCAGCAGAATAAAGATCCCTGCAATCAGTTCGGCAACGGGAAGTGCATAACCAAAAGGCCGGATCAGTACATCGGGAAGAATTGATTTTGAAAACTGGCCCGCCATCCAGTTGCTGAAACCGGTAAGTTTTGGTAAACGTACCAGGCCATGGCCAAAGAAACTGAGGCCAATGGCCAGCCTGCTGATTAAATAGGCATATTTTTTCTCCATAGAACATCGCTTTAGATTACAAACATACAATCTCTAAGGCGCTGATGTTTTGAATTTTGCCTTTCTCCTGCCATATTTTACAAACACGTTATAAAAGGAAAAAATATTTTTTTCGGAATTTATTTGGAAAGCTAAAAAATCCAATATACTTTAGTGTATTATTTAACTAATACAGTGATTATGATAAAAATTAACAATCTTGATTTTGGTTATAGCAAGCATACACCTTTGTTTAAGGATTTGAGTATGAAGCTGAGTGCCGGTCATATATATGGGTTGCTGGGTAAAAACGGTGCCGGTAAATCCAGTTTATTAAAAAATCTGGCCGGATTGGTTTATGCACAGGGTGGCACCGTAGAGGTAATGGGCTTTGACCCGTCTAAACGTTCGCCGGCCCTGCTTGAGCAGATTTGCTACATCCCGGAAGAATTTCATTTACCTTCTGTAAGGATTGACGCCTATGTAAAAGCAAATGCGCCTTTCTACAAAAACTTTAACCACGGCTATTTCAGTAGCCTGCTGGAAGAATTCGACATCCCGGCCAATAATAAACTGGCAGACATGAGTTATGGCCAGAAGAAAAAATTCATCATCGCCTTTGGGCTGGCTACGCAGGCCAGGTTAATCATCATGGACGAACCAACAAACGGCCTGGATATTCCATCAAAAGCCCAGTTCAGAAAAATTATGGCCTCGGTTTTAACAGACGATTGTTGCATCATCATTTCTACCCACCAGGTAAGGGATCTGGACAACCTGATCGATACCGTAATTATGCTGGATAAAAACCAGGTTGCCTTAAAAGCATCTGTTGAAGAAATTACCCACAAGCTGAGCTTTAAAAAAGTGAAGCAGGTTGATGCAAGTATTATTTATGCCGAACCTTCTTTGGCAGGCTTTAATGCGGTAATGCCTAATTACCACCAGGAAGAAAGCAGGCTGGATATCGAACTGTTGTTCAATGCCATCTTAGATGATCTAAACAAATTTAAACCTTATTTTAACTAATACTCCAAATGAATAATACAATCAACATCAAACGCCTTGGCTTGTTAATAAGAAGACAATGGCTTGAGTTTGGAAAAATATACCTCATCAGCCTGGTTGTTTTAGCTGGTGTACTCGCGGGCTTATACTGGCTTAACCGGCCTGTTCCGGGTAGCATCCGGTCAAATGTTACAGATGGTTTCCTGCACTTGTCGTTCCGGGATCCGGTTTTCTTTGTGGTGGCCATTCTTTTTATCAGTATTACATCAAGCGCCTATTTTAGTCCGATGGGGCAAAAATCAAAAGCCATAACAGAACTGATGATTCCTTCTTCCACTTTTGAGAAATTTTTATCAGCCCTTTTTTACAGCGCAGGTTTTAGCCTGGTTACCTATATCGCTGTTTTTTACCTGGTTGATCTTAGCTTTTGTAAATACATCAATAACCAGTTTAGCGAACTAACTAAAGCTTATACCCTGGAAAATGACGGACATGTTTTCTTGCTTAAAGATTTACGCGTAAAAACCATTTTTTCTGAACTATCTTTCAAACAGTACAAAGCATTTTCCATGCTGCTGTTTGCAACGAGTAGTGTTTTCCTGTTGGGATCTGTTTATTTTAACCGGTTTCAATACATCAAAACAGCCTTGTTTGTTGTGCTTTTTATAGCCTTGTTAACGGGAATAGTTTATAAAACCATCGGGTTTTTATCCAGTGGTACAGATGGTGGCTATGGTTTAAACTTAGATAAAGAGGAAAATGGATTTGCCCTGGGCATCCTTTTTCTAACGCTTGTATTGTGGTTCATTACCTACATCAGGCTTAAAGAAAAAGAAGTATAATTTATAAGGATAACTATGGAATTTAGAGATAATAAGGCAATCTACCTTCAAATTGCCGAATACGTGTGCGAGCACATTCTGCTGGATAAGTGGCTGCCCGAAGAAAAGGTTCCTTCGGTAAGGGAATTGGCTGTAGCCCTCGAGGTAAATCCAAATACCGTTATGCGGACGTACGAGCTGTTGCAGAACAAAGAAATTATTATGAACAAAAGAGGGGTTGGATTTTTTGTAACAGCCGATGCCGTGAATAACGTTCAGAAATACCGTAAGGTACAGTTTGTAGAAGAAGAACTTCCGGTTTTCTTCCGGAATATATTTTTATTGAATATCGGGCAGGAAGAATTAAAAGACCGGTATGAAAAATTTATTAAAGAAAATTTTAATGCTTAAAAGATGAAGACAAGTAATAAATTACTACTGGCACTTGCCATTGTACTGATACTGGTTCCAATTATTGTAATTGCCATAAAAGTTGAAAAGGGCAGGCGGGATAAAGATATTTGGTTTAATGCAGCAGAAAATAAGGTACAGTTTAGTACGCCGTTTAAAGGTTACATAGCTGAAGAAATTAAGGCTCCTTTTAAAGCCGTTGATTTCCAGGCTGTCCGGGAGGTTTACCTGAATGTTCGATTGATTACAGCGCCCGGGCGGGGAATTAAATTTCAGGAGCAGGCAAAAGGAAACGTTCATTACCGGGTAGACGATCAGGGTATATTACGCATTTCGGTTAAAGATTTTCCGAGGGATGGATACGCTGCCGTAACCTTGTATATATATGCTCCTGATGTTACAGCACTTTATGTACAGCATGCTTTCGGTCTCAGTTTACATGCAAAAGCAGATTCCCTGTATGTAGATGCGCAAAAACTAAGCATGTTAGATATAAATGACAACTCGAAATTTAACAAACTTAATCTTCATGCAGACAGTATTGGTTTTTTATCGCTTAAGCAGCCGATAACAAATAAGCTGCATTTAAACTTAAAAAACACCTCGTTTGAATCGAATAAAGTTTCTTACGAACTTTTAGATATTCATACCGCCGGAAACACCTATGTACGGATTTCAGGAGCGCAGCCGGGTAAAGCGGATAACCACATTCAAAACTTTTTACTGAATACAACCGGTAACGAAAGCATTGAAATGGACCACATCGGGATTGATAAGTTTTCGGGTAGCATATCAGATCAAACCAAACTTCAGATGCCGGTAACCATTTTGAGGAAAGTGCTCAGATAAAGTTTTACTGATTTTCCGGTAAGCTGTTTATACGGGCTTACCGGAAAATATTTTATGATAACTCAAACGCATTTAAGAAAGAAACCGTGGTTTGTATATCCTTAGAAAGGATTCTGTCGGCCTCGTTAAAGGTTACTGCTTTGCGGTATTCGCGGTGTATGTTTTCAATAAAGGCCGACGATTTGAGCGGTTTTCTTAAATCTAAAGCCTGTGCGGCTGTAAGCAATTCGATGGCCAGGATGTTTTCTAAATTCTTGACCACTCTTAAACATTTGGTGGCTCCATTTGCACCCATACTAACATGATCTTCCTGCCCGTTACTGCTCACAATGCTGTCGACCGAAGCAGGTGTACACAATTGTTTATTTTCACTTACAATAGAAGCTGCGGTATATTGGGTAATCATTAAGCCCGAATTTAGTCCGGCGTTTTTAACCAGGAAAGGTGGCAGTGCCCGCTGCCCTGAAATTAACTGGAATACTCTTCTTTCTGAGATAGAACCCAGTTCGGCTAAGGCCATGCAGAGAAAATCGAGTGCCAGGGCAAGGGGTTGTCCATGGAAATTGCCGGCCGAAATGATCCGGTCTTCTTCGGGAAAAACATTTGGATTGTCTGTTACCGAATTTATTTCTGTTTCAAAAACGCTGGTAACATAGCGGATGCTGTCTTTGCTTGCGCCGTGTACCTGAGGAATACACCTGAACGAATAAGGATCTTGCGTTTGCTTATTTGCACCGGCCATCATTTCACTGCCTTCGAGGTGCCGGCTGATCGTTTGCGCCGTTTCCAGCTGTCCTTTGTGTGGCCTGATCTGGTGACTAAGTGCATGAAAAGGATCAATGCGGCAGTCGAATGCATCGACAGACATTGCTGCAATGGCATCTGCCCAACTGCTGAGCCGCCGTGTTCTGAGCAGGATGTATACACCATAGGCACTCATAAACTGGGTGCCGTTAATAAGGGCAAGTCCTTCTTTTGATTGTAAAGACAGCGGTTTCCAGTTGAGTTGCTGATACAATTCGCTGGTTTGCATTTTCTTGTTCTGATGGTAAACAGCGCCCTCGCCAATAAGCGGCAGGGCAAGGTGTGCCAGGGGGGCAAGGTCGCCCGATGCACCCAAAGAACCCTGTGTATACACCACGGGTAAAATATCGTGGTTATAAAAATCGACCAATCGCTGTACGGTTTCGAGTGCTACGGCCGAAAACCCATAACTAAGCGACTGGATTTTTAACAGCAGCATTAATTTTACGATTTCGGCAGGCACCTCCTCACCGGTACCGCAGGCATGAGAAAGCAACAGGTTGTGTTGAAGCTGTGTAAGGTTTTCGGGATCTACCTGTACATGCTGTAAATAACCAAAACCCGTATTAATACCATAAACGGGAGCATTGTGGTTTTTTAATTTATTATCTAAATAGCTGCGGCAATCTGCTATGCGCCTGATTGTCTGCGTGCTTAGCGCAAGTTTCTGTGCGTTGAACGTG
>JASLGV010000266.1 GCA_030149995.1 Pedobacter sp. | reverse complement strand
GCCTTAATAAGCCTGCCCAGCCGCTTTAAATCTGTTTGCAGCTGATCGTTCCAGTTTAATGCAAAATTAAGCCGCATGCAGTTATTATATTGATTGGTTTGTGTAAACATCCTGCCGGGCGCAAAACCAATCTTCTGACGGATGGCCAGATCAAACAGGTTGCCTGTATCAATTTTATTATCCAGCTCAAGCCACAACATAAATCCACCCTGTGGTTGCGATACTTTTGTGTTTGCCGGAAAAAATGCTTCTATCGTATCCTGAAATTTAAGGCAATTGGTATATAGCTTACTTCTCAGCGTACGCAAATGATGGTCGTACCTTCCATTTTCGAGAAAATCGGCAATTACCTCCTGGTAAAGAGATGGCGAGGAAATGGTTTGAATCAGTTTCTGCCGGATTACCTGTTCTTTGTATTTTCCGGGCGCTACCCAGCCAACCCGGAAACCTGGTGCCAGGGTTTTGGAAACCGAGCTGCACCACATTACAATACCTGCTTCATCATAAAATTTACAGGGTTTTGGTCTTTCGGCTCCAAAGAAAAGATTGCCATTTAAATCGTCTTCTATTAATGGAATGTTGTATTCGGTAAGCATCCGAACCAGTTCCTTTTTATTTTCATCGGGCATAAGCGCGCCCAGAGGATTGCTGAAATTACTGATAAAACAACAAGCCTTAATTTGCGGCAATACTTTTTTAAGTGCTTCCAGATCTACCCCGCTAACCGGATGTGTGGGAATTTCAATGGCTTTTAATCCAAATGATTTTACAAACTGGTGAATGCCGAAATATACCGGGCTTTCAATAGCGATTGTATCCCCTGGCCTGGTTACCGCCATCAGGCAGTTAAAAATGGCATTGGTAGTACCCGAGGTGATTACAAGATCATCTTCATGTAACTTGCCTTCTAATACCCAGGTCCATTTCGCTATATTTCTTCTCAGGTTTGGACTTCCCTGTAAAGGTTCGTACTCCACAATCTTATCGCCCATCTGCCGGATGGTCTTAATCAATGATTTATTGAGCTTTGCAACAGGTAACAAACTTTTATCTGGTCCACCAATTGAAAACTGTGTAATAGATGTATCGCCTAAGGTTTTAAAAACCTTCGTAATCAGATCTTCCGGTGCCTTGCTGGCATCCAGCGTTTGCATCTTGCCAACTGAAGGCAATGAAAATTTGCGCATCGAAGCACGGCTTACAAAATAACCCGTCTTAGCTCTTGACTCAATCAGAGATTTGCCCTCCAACAATAAATAAGCCTGCTTAATGGTATTGATGCTTACATTGTAAAGTTGCTTTATGGAACGGATTGACGGAAGTTTATCGCCGGCTTTCAAGGTGCCGCTTACAATTTGCTCTTCAATAACCTTGGCAATTTTAATATATAAAGCTTCTTTTTTCATAAGCAGTACTGCTGTACCGAATAAATTTACTTAAAATAAATCTGTATCTTAAAATTAACCATTACAGACATTCAGCCAATCGGTTAAACGATCTACAGCACGTTTTATCTGACAGGTGTTCTCAAAATCGGTTTGTAAGATTTGTGTAGCCTGTGCCTCGAGTGTCTCCCTTACGGGTAGCTGCATAGAGCCATTTGAAGCATGGGTAATCAATTTAAGTTCGTCTGGTTCCTTTACTGTGGCAGATACAAAGCCTATAATTTCTTTATTTTGAACAGCAACGCCTAAAGGAAGACCAAATTCGGTTGTCAGTTCAGCCGAAGGGATTTCGTTGCGTACATTTTTATAGATATCTACAATTGTATTTAAGTCTGAAAGGTATATCTTACGAAATGAAATAATACCGGATGCTGGATTTTGCGCTTTCATAACATGGCGTTTTAATGCAAAATTATGCATCAGCAACGCCTGGATACAGACACAGAAAAACGATAATTATAGGATACAGATTAATTTATTGAAACGGTAACCACCTCTCTATAGAAATCAAAACCCTGCCTTCAATCCCGCTTTCGGTAGGTTGGTCGTAGATAAAAGGAATATATCAGCAAGCCTTAAAGCTTACTGATATATTCCAGAAATAAGTTCATGGCCTTTTTGCGGTCGGCTGTTACTTCGAACTGAAGTTTGTGATAGAGATAGTCTTCCAGGTCAAAATCAGGATTTTGCGGTAATGCCCGGAGCACTTCCTTACGATGATCCAATCCAAATTTCAAAGATGCATTTAACTCTTCTTTAAAGGCTTTAGGGATTTCTTTATTGGCTACCCATGCCGCATACATAAAGGGCAAACCTGTAAAATTCTTCCATTCTTCGCCCATATCGTACACATACGCGTAACTGTCTTTTTTGCCAAAGGTCCGATCGCCGATAAGCACCACAGCATCTGTTTTAACAGATTGATCCGTAATTAGTTCAACCTCCTGATTCCAGTAAAACTTAAGCAATACCCTGGCCAGGTTATTCGAGGTACGCGAGTGCGAATCGAGTTTAAGGGTTTTAATTTCGTTTACGGGAACATCGCTAAAAATAAATACAGAATTTACAGCGCCGTCGCTTCCAATGCAGTAGTCTGCAACAATATGACCATTGGGTACCAGCGGAATGGCGGCCACAGGCATCAGGCCAATATCAGCCTGCCCGTTAATTACTTTGGCTGCACAATCTGAAGGAATATCCAGGCTCAGATCTATTTTGTCAATAATACCGGTATGCTCCAGTCCGTATATAAATGCTTTGGTATTGGTATAGGCTACTGCCGAGATTTTAATCTTATTCAAGGTATATATCAATTTATAACCTGGCTTTTATGCGTTTTGCATATTCCGGATAAAAGCAAGTCTTAAGTATTCTGTAAAAAATCAAGGTGTTTAACATTGCTAAACTCCAGGATGCTGAACTCGCCGTTTTCGTAGCCCATTTTATATAAAACTGTATTCTGATGCGGAAATTCGGTCATTTCATTTAACGGGCGTCCTGTAAGCAGGCATAAAAACACCCGCATGGCGCGTCCGTGCATACAAAGCAGGATCGTTTTTTCTTCCGGTCTCCCAGCCAGGATCTGCATGGGCTCTTTTAAGCGTTCGTACACATCCTGCACACTTTCGCCGCCTTCAAAATGTGCGGTAAAATTACCGGTTTCCCAGGCATGCAGCATGTTTCTGAAAGCCTCGCGTGCAGCTTCATCATTCGGTTTTCCTTCCCATATTCCCCAGGCCAGCTCGTCGAGTCCTGATAATTGTTCCCAGGGTAAACCGGAATCTATAAACTTTTGAATGGTTTGGTGCGTACGCTTTAAGGTAGAAGTATAGATTTTATCAAAAGGTACATTTTTGTATAGCTGATAAAAAGCTTCTGCCTGGGCCCTGCCTGTCTCGTTCAGGTCAGAATTAATGCCTCTTCCCTGTACAATGCCTTGTTTGTTAAGTTCTGTTTCGCCGTGTCGGATGATGTATATTTCTTTTGCCATAAGGTACGATTGGGTATTTCCGTTTAAAAAATAAAAGTTAACGAAAGGATATATTTCTCCTAGTCGGGTTGAATCAGATCTGCTGCCTGCTTAATTTACCACAGGTAATTTATAATACTGAGGCTTTTTTTCTTCTTCAAAAACCACATTTTCAAAATCTGTTATCACATTATATAGAGTATCGCGTTCAATTGCCTGGCGCCCCACCTGTTTAATCAGGTTTACCAGCTCGCGTGTACTCATGGCCGGATTTTGCTCTTCAGCACCTGCCATGGAGTAAATTTTAGTGGTATCATCTAAAGTACCATCAATATCGTCTACACCATAATTGAGCGAAAACTGTGCTGTTTCCCGGCTAATCATGGCCCAGTAAGCTTTAATGTGATCAAAATTATCCAGGTAAATACGTGCAATGGCGTAGTTACGTAAATCTTCAATAACCGACGATTCGGCTACATTAGACATTTGGTTGTGCTGATTTCTGAATTTAAGTGGAATAAAGGTCTGGAAGCCACCTGTCTGATCCTGTAAGTTACGCAACTTATCCATGTGGTCTACGCGGTGCCAGAACTGCTCAATATGGCCATAAAGCATGGTTGCATTGCTTCGCATGCCTAATTTATGCCATTCTTCGTGTATAGCCAGCCACTGTTCGCCCGTACATTTATCTTTAGCAATCTGTTCGCGTATTTCCGGATGAAAAATTTCGGCACCACCGCCAGGCATAGACTCCAGTCCTGCCTCTTTCATGCGTTTCATGCCCGTTGCGTAATCAACCTTGGCTTTCTTAAAGATGTAATGGTATTCTACTGGTGTAAGGGCTTTAACATGTAATTCCGGACGATGCGCTTTAATGGAACTAAATAAGTTCGTATAAAACTCCATATCGTACTGAGGTAATACGCCACCTACAATATGTACTTCCGTTACCGGCTCTGCATCGTATTTTTTAACGATGTTGAGCATTTCCTCCATGGTTAAAGCCCAGCCCTCTTCCCGTTGCTTAATAAGGCGTGAGTAAGAACAGAACTTACAATCGTACACGCATAAATTGGTGGGTTCCAGGTGGAAGTTACGGTTGAAATAAGTTTTATCACCGTGTTTTTTCTCCCGTATAAAATTGGCTAAAACGCCAAGATAGCCCAGTTCTGCATGTTCATAAAGGTATACACCCTCATCAAAGGTAATCCGTTCTCCATGAAGAACTTTATGTGCTATGTTTTGTAGTTGAGTTGATAATTGAGTATCAGCTAATATTTTTTCAACCTGTTCAGTTGTATTCATTCCTGATTTATTTTAAGCAAAAATACAATAATGAGCCGATTTCAAAATCATTTTCTTGTAACAAACGATCATAAATATGATTCTGACCCTGTTTATATCCCTTTAATATGCATTTATAAATATCATAACCCCTAAATTAAAAAGGCACCGCTTAAAAACGGTGCCTTTTTACAAGAGTTGCAATTTCTAATTTCCTGCCGGAGCAAAGGTTAAAATGATGTTGGCTGTTTTACCTCCAAATTCAATTGGCGATTTTAAAACCATGTTGGTGCTTGATAAATCTGTTAACACCAGGCGATATCCTTCGTTCACATTTTTAGCTTTATCACCTTCGTATATTTTTTTAAACTGAAAAGTTTGTTGTTTAGGTTCTGCCGACCAGAAGATGGTTTGCATTACGGCTCCACAATTGCTCGAAGCTGGTAAGGTATAAGAACCATTGCCGCTGTTGGTTAAATGCCAGGTACTGCCCTGAAAACACTTATACGATTTTTCACCAAACAGCCCTTGTACGGCTCCGTCGGGCAAACCTTCTAAAGAGACATTTGTGACCACCCAATCGCGCACAACTGTACCTCTACTGCCAGTTACACCTGCTGTTACCCTTTTTGCAGTGTTACAACTTTGTAACATAACCAATGTAGAACATGCTATTGCAATAGCTATAAATAATCTTTTCATGTTGTTTATTTTAATTTTCCTCAAACTAAACACATAAATCCTGCCAAAACAAACTTTAGACAAAATTTACCATCATTTTGTTAAATTGCAGACTCAAATCAATCCATAAATTTCAGACAGTATGAAAGCCGAAACCCTTGCCATTCACGCTTCTAATCTGGTCAAAGCCAGTACCGGAGATGTAACCCCTCCTGTTAGTTTATCTACTACCTTTTTTCGCGATGCGGAAGGTGCCTACCCAGGTGGACACATGTATACCAGAGTAAGCAATCCAAACCGTTCTGCACTCGAAAATACATTGGCAAAGCTTGAACAGGGAGCCGATGCTGCAGCCTTTGCTTCCGGCAACACCGCTGGCATGGCTGTTTTTCAGGCTTTGAAACCCGGCAGCCACATTATTGCACCTGATGATATGTACTGGGGCTTAAAAAAACAGCTTTTAACCATTTTTAATGAAGTGCTGGCTTTTGATTTTGTGGATCAGACAGATTTAAATCTGATTACAGCCGCCATAAAACCAGAAACCCGTTTGATCTGGATTGAAACCCCTTCCAATCCTTTGCTAAAAGTAACCGATATTGAAGCCATTGCTGCGATCGCCAGGGCACACCAGTTAACGCTGGTTTGCGACAGTACCTTTGCTTCGCCTATTTTGCAAAACCCGATTGTATTGGGCGCCGATATTGTTATGCACAGCAATACCAAGTATATAGGTGGCCATAGTGATGTATTGGGAGGCATATTAATTACTGCTCGCCAGGATGAGTTCTGGACTTCTGTTAAAAATATTCAGGAAACCGGCGGAGCCGTACCTGCACCGTTTGATTGTTTCTTATTAACCAGAAGCCTTAAAACACTTGCTTACCGCATGCGGGGGCACAGTGAAAACGGTTTGAAAATGGCTCAGTATCTCGAAGCACATCCTAAAGTGGAAGCTGTTTATTATCCGGGCCTTGAAAGTCATCCGCAACACGAAATTGCCCGTAAACAAATGAAAGATTTTGGCGGCATGCTTTCGTTTCTGGTTAAAGGAGATGCAGAAACGGCTAAAAAAGTCGTAAACCGGGTAGTTTTATTTGCCCAGGCCACCAGTTTGGGCGGTGTAGAAAGTTTAATTGAGCACCGGTATTCCGTAGAAGGTCCCGACAGTAAAACGCCTAAAACGCTTCTTCGGGTTTCTGTTGGTCTGGAGCATATAGATGATCTGATTGCAGATATTGAACAAGCACTGGCTTAAATAAATCAATAAAAAAAACAGCTGCCCGCAAATACAATGAGGCAGCTATTTTTTTTTATAGATTCATCAGAATGACTACCTATATATAAGGTAATACATTTTTTATAATGTACACGGAATGCTGAGTTTCTGATTGTAATCCGGATCAATGGGTTCGTTGGTTTGTGCCAGTCTTTGAGAACCAGTATTGGCCGGACAGGCAATATCACCCGCAGCATCATAAATAAGTTTTTTTCCTTTTAATCCGGCAATTAACTCTTTCGGAACATAAACCTGTACTTTGGTTCTTGAATAACCTTCCGGTTGGTAACGAATGTAATAACCATCCGAATGTAAAGTCCACATACCGCTTGGCACATCGCTTCTTGGCGGAGCCATGCCGGCAATAATGGCGTATTTCTCCAGGTCTGCATACGTATAATCGCCCGAAGAAACGAGTTGCCTGATGTTGTTTTCGGCCTCGAAAATAGCTTTAACCCCATCCGGCAGCTGATCTTTAGCTTTCTGCATGACATCGACCGGTAAAATCCCCAATGCGCCCCCTTCCAGTTCAGTGAGTTGTTTAGTCGTTAATAATTTAACCGCTGTAAGTTTTACCGGTCCGTTGTAATCGGCAAATTTGGTTCTGGCAATAATGATCCATAAAAGTGCCTGGATATCATGCTGTGGTACTTCTGGATATTTTTCGGCATTTTTAATAATGGCCACTACAATTTTTTCTTTAGGCCCTGCTATGGGTGCATACATATAACCGTCGCCCTTTGATGGTGCAAAAGTACCTGCTTTAAGACAATAGCTTTTATTGGTCATCTCGTACAGGCCTTCGCAAAGTACATATCCGCCTTCTGTTGCTTTTGGCAGCAAATAAAGTGGCTGTGATTTCTCCGTCGCCATAAACCCGGGCGTACGCTCGCCTTTACGGTTTACATCCTCAAAACTGGTGGTAATGGCCTGTGGTTGCTTAAACATTTTGTCTACCCCCAAAATTTTAGCCCCTTGTGAGGCACTGGCTTTTAACAATCCGCCTGTTAAACCTCCAAACTGTGCCCGGCCCTGGGTACTTACCAGAATCAAAACAACGGCAAGTATTCGCGATAATTTAATTTGTTTCATGCTAAAGATGGTATCAGGTTTTTCCTTCTTTCAAAACTAAATATAGAATTGGCAGAAAAGTTTTTAATAGGTTTATATACTACAAACATAAAATTTTGCAAATTAAATCTATGTTAAATGATTTCAAAAGCCATTTTTTAGCCTGTAAACACTAAAAATATTTTTTATACAAAATTTAATTTTGTCAATTAAAAAATATTACTGATATTTGAAACATTATTCGGAGCAGCATTCGGATAAAAGTCAATCCAGCATATGGTTTGATTTATAAAGAAGTGGCGAGAGACAGGCTCATTGACCCACTGGCAACCCTCAGAAAGAGAAGGTGCCAATTCCTGACCAGTTTACAGGGTGTATACTGGAAATATAAATTAAAACTGATGAAAACAACATTGAATCTTCTTTCGCTAATCGAGCCCGATCTGCAAAACAGGTCTCTATCTGTAAATAACCTGCTGGCAATCTGTTGCCGTGTAACTGCACTTTGCTGTATGTGCTGCTGCATACGGTTATTTTAAAAATCTTCCTTTTTGTACTTTTTCAATCCGGAAGGCCTTTTAACTAAGGTACGTTCAATCACGCTATGCTAATTTCTACGCAGAACAGCATCAGCTTTGTTTTTCATATTCAACAGTTTTTAACTTAAAAATCAAGCTTTATGTCAACTCAATATAAATTCGAAACGCTTCAACTACACGCAGGTCAGGAAATAGATCCAACAACCGGATCGAGAGCCGTTCCATTATATCAAACAACTTCTTATGGTTTTAAAAGTGCCGAGCACGGGGCTAATCTCTTTGCTTTAAAAGAATTTGGCAACATCTACACGCGCTTAATGAATCCTACTACTGATGTATTTGAAAAACGA
>JASLGV010000205.1 GCA_030149995.1 Pedobacter sp. | reverse complement strand
ACTCGAATTTTCTAAACCAACCGTATTCCCGGTTAAACAGTTGTACGGTTTTTACTTTAAATATATTTTACCGTTTTTTGGAAAAATCTTTTCAAAAGACAACCGTGCCTATACATATCTGCCCGAATCTGTAGCGGCTTTCCCGGATGGAAAAAGATTTACGGCCTTATTGGAAAAAGTAGGTTTTGCAAGTACCAAACAACGCATTTTAACGTTTGGAATAAGTTCTATATACACCGGTACTAAATGATTAAAAAATTAATTCTCCTGGTTTGCTTTTCTGTTCTAACCGGCGCTGCCTTTGCACAAAACTGGGGTGGTGGGGTAGATGATGAAGACTGGAGCTGGGGATTTAATTTTCAATATATTTCTGCAGAATATAAAATACTTAAAAATAACAACTGGCGCGATATTTATATCGATCCGCTGGATGGTTTGCCAATCACTTCTAAGCCGATTGCCATTTCGAGTACACCCTCGCAGGGTTTTGGACTTGGTTTTGTAATGAACAGGCGGGTTACCGGTAACTTAGATGTTCGTTCTACACCTTCGCTTATTTTTAGCGATCGTATGGTACGGTACGATTACGAAGAGGCAAAAACAGTTGACCTCGGTTCGGGCGTTACCCGTACGTATCCGGCTTCTATCGATAAGAAAATACAGGCAACCATGTTTGAATTTCCACTTGGACTCAAACTAAAGTCAGACCGCCTTAATAACTTCAGGGCTTATCTGCTGGGTGGCGCCAAATATTCTATAGATATTGCCTCGAAAAAGAAAACTTTCGATGAGGGAGAAACAGCCATCAACAAACTGTTAAAAAGTAAACGTAATTATTTGTCGTACGAGGCTGGTATTGGTTTTGATTTCTATTTTGAATATTTTAAAATGTCGCCCGAAATCAAGCTCTCTTATTCGCCAAGTGATTTGCTGCTGCACAATGGAACGGCATTTTCCAATCCCATTGATCAGTTAAGGTTGCGTCAGCTAACCTTCAGTTTAATTTTTCAGTAAATGCGGCAAAGCAAAAAAAACTTACCTTTGCCAGTATAGGTTTGTAACAGGGATAAATGAGGCATTGGGTGGTGACCTGTATTTTTTAAATTCAATAACATGTCTAAAATTGTTTTAATAACAGGGGCAACTTCTGGCATTGGCGAGGCCTGTGCACACATCTTTGCCCGGCAAGGATATTCACTTATTTTATTGGCCAGAAGAGAAGAAAGGCTGGCTAAACTGTCACATCACCTGCAAGCTAAATATAAGGTGGAGATAGAACAGGTGCTGGCTGATGTAAGAGAAAAAGAAAATCTTTCAGCCACGCTGTCCGCTTTACCCGAATCCTGGAAAAAAGTAGATGTTCTTATTAACAATGCAGGATTAAGTCAGGGACTGGATCCGGTTGATAAAGGGAATACCGACGACTGGGATACGATGATTGATACCAATGTTAAAGGATTGCTCTATATAACCAGGATTGTATCCAACTGGATGATCCCACATAAAAGTGGTCACATTATCAATATTGGTTCCATTGCAGGTAAAGAAGTATACCCGAATGGAAATGTATACTGCGCCACCAAACATGCTGTTGACGCACTGAGCAAGGGGATGCGGATCGATTTATTAACACATGGAATTAAGGTTACAGCCATACATCCGGGCATGGTTGAAACAGAATTCTCCATTGTACGTTTTAAAGGAGACGAAGAACGCGCAAAACAGGTATACCTCGGTCTTGAACCGCTCATTGCAGATGATGTTGCCGATGCAATCTGGTATGTGGTGAGCCGCCCTAAACATGTAAACATAAACGACATGCTGATTATGCCAACGGCACAGGCAACAGCCACCTTGGTTAATAAAACGCTTTAATCTCTTGTAAAGAGAAAATTAATTACTTTAAAAAGCTCCCGCTGGAGCATGGAGGTCAGAATGATATCAGATACGATAGATCAGGAAATAAAAAAAGCCATGTTGGCTAAAAATGATGCGCAATTAAGAGGTTTAAGAGCTATTAAAGCCGCCTTATTACTGGCAAAGACAGAAAAAGGTGCGCAGGAAGCAATAACAGAAGAAACGGAATTAAAAATCCTTCAAAAACTGATTAAGCAACGTCGCGAATCGGCCGATATTTACAAACAACAGAACCGCGAAGACTTATCAACAGTAGAAGAAGAAGAGATTGAAGTAATCAATCAGTTCCTGCCTAAACAACTTGACAAAGCTGAAGTAGCTGCAATTATTGAAGAGGTAATCAAACAAACAGGCGCTTCATCAGTTAAAGATATGGGTAAAGTTATGGGGCAGGCCAATAAATTACTGGCAGGTAAAGCCGATGGTAAACTGATTGCAGAGGTTGTAAAAGAAAAGCTTGCTTAAGCAACATACATGAATACAAGCAACCGGATCAACGTGCTTTAAAAGCGGCCAGAACCGGTATTCGTTAAAATGAGTATCAGTTGTTTTACACATCTGGATATTTAGTTCATGTTTTTAAGAGCTTGATGGGTAAAATTATTTTACAAAGCTTTATTAGTAGTGCTTTAATGCCTGTTTTTATACCGTTTTCGATTTTATTTCAGAAAATTAATATATAAATGCAGAAAATTAATTTTACTCCACTAACTTAGTAGCATAATACGATCTACAATTAGATATATGACATATCAGATAACAGAAGAAGAAGGGTTTAAATATATAGAAGCAGGACAAGGTGAAACCCTGGTACTGCTTCACGGCCTTATGGGCGAACTAAGCAATTGGGAGTTGGTTATCGATCAGTTTAAAGATCGCTATCGTGTACTTGTACCCATATTGCCTATTTACGAATTGCCAATTTTAACGCTGGGTGTAAAAGCCTTGTCGAGATACTTACATCGCTTTCTTAAATTTAAGAACACCGGTCAGGTGGTACTGATAGGGAATTCACTTGGCGGGCACGTTGGACTGGTATTCACCGTTGCGCATCAGGAATTTGTAAAAGCACTCGTACTTACCGGCAGTTCAGGTTTATATGAAAATGCATTTGGCGGGTCTTTCCCACGTCGCGAAAGCTATGATTATGTGAAGGAAAAGGTTGAGTTTACTTTTTACGATCCGGCAACGGCAACAAAAGAACTGGTTGATGATGTTTTTCAAACGATTAACGACCGTTCGCGCGTAATCCGTATCTTAACGATGGCTAAATCCGCCATTCGCCACAACATGGCAAAAGAGCTGTCTAAAATTACCATTCCCGTTTCATTGATCTGGGGCAAAAATGATAAGGTTACACCGCCTGAAGTGGCCGAAGAATTTCACGAATTGCTGCCTAATTCAGAATTGAACTGGGTAGATAAATGCGGACATGCCCCTATGATGGAGCATCCGGAAATATTTAACAACTACCTGCAGAAATTTTTAGATAGGATATTATTAAAATAATGTTTGCCGAAGAAATCATATCGAACACCATTCAAGCCGTTAAAACCAGCGATACGGTGCAGAAAACTTTAGACCGGATGAACGAGTTTAAGGTAAAGCACCTGCCTGTGGTTAATGGTACCCAGTTTATGGGATTGGTTACCGAAGATGATTTACTGAACATCCGCAATCACGATCAACCTTTAAAATCGGCATCTTTAAATCTGCTCCATGTATTTGTGGCCAGCGATGTACATACATATGATGTGCTGCGTCTGTTCAATGAGCTTAAGTTAACACTTGTTCCGGTGCTGGACCTGCAAAGAAAATATAAAGGCGCCATCGCTTTTGAACAATTATTGGTGGCTCTGGCTACGCAATATGCGGTAAGAGAACCCGGCGGGATTATTGTACTCGAAATCAGCAACCGCGATAACTCTCTGGCACATATTGCCCAGATTGTTGAAGCGGATAATGCCCAGATTTTATCTTCTTACATCAGCTCATTTGACGATTCGACGCGTTTAGAGGTAACTTTAAAAGTAAACAAAACAGAAATAACCGGGTTGGTTGCTTCTTTTGAACGCTATAATTACGTTGTTAAAGAAGTGTATAACAATACCCAAATTGATAATGGTTCGCAGGAACGATATGATTCCCTGATGAATTATTTAAATGTTTAAACCTGCAGTATGAGGATTGCAATTTACGGGAGAGATTTTAACGATACGGTTTTGCCCTATGTACAGGAAGTTTTCAATCATTTGGGGAATCATGGAATACAACCTGTTGTATATGCTAAATTTAAACATTCGTTAAAAGGCAAAATTCATTTGCCGGATAATGTCATTGTTTTTCATAACCATAAAGAATTAAGTGCGCATGCAGATGTATTGTTGAGTCTTGGTGGAGATGGAACGCTGCTGGATACCCTTTCCTTAATCCGCAATTCGGGCATTCCCGTTATTGGTATAAATTTCGGAAGACTTGGATTTCTGGCCAGCATTAATAAAAATGATATTGCATCGGCCTTAAATGCGGTTATAAACAGAGAATTTACGCTCGATGCACGGTCGTTGTTAACACTTGAATCAGATAACGGGCTTTTCGGAGAAGAAAACTTTGCTCTGAACGATATTACCATACACCGGAGAGACAATTCGGCCATGATGATTATTCATGCTTCGATGAATAACGAATTTATTAACTCTTATTGGGCGGATGGGCTTATTATTGCCACGCCAACGGGATCTACGGCTTATTCGCTTAGCTGCGGTGGCCCCATTATTTACCCCGATTCGCAAAACTTTGTCGTTACACCCATTGCCCCGCATAATTTAAATGTGCGCCCGGTTGTGCTGCCAGACAATAACATTCTTTCTTTCGAGGTAGAAGCCCGCGAATCCAAGTTCCTGGTTTCGTGCGATAGCCGTACCGTAACGGTAGAGCGCTCGGTTAAGATAAATATTAAAAAGGCCGACTTTTGTATAAACCTGATCCGTTTAAATAATGAAACGTATTTAAACACGTTAAGGAATAAATTATTATGGGGCATTGATACCCGTAACTATTAGCTATGGCATTCAAAAGATTTATCCTTCTGATTATTATATCGGCAAGTACGCTGTTTGTTGTGCAAGCGCAAACTGGTACCTGGGAGTTGGGTATTTCGGCTGGCGGCGCCGGTTATATCGGCGATTTAAATCAGACCAACCTGCTTAAAATCAGCGGACTTTCGGCAGGAGCTTATGTTAAACGTAACTTTAATCCTTACTGGGGTGTTCGAATGGGATATAATTACGGGCAGATAAAAGCAGATGATGCCAATTCTGGTAACGAGCAGTTTAGAGAAAGAAACCTCCGGTTTAAAACCTCTCTGAACGAAATTAACTCGATCGTAGATTTTAACTTCTTCGATTTTGCACCCGGCAGCGGTTTCGGCCGCCGTTTTACACCTTATATATTTACAGGTATTGGTATTGTTATTTTTAAACCATCGGCCCAATACAACGATACCAAATACCGGCTTGATCATTATACAACCGAAGGACAAGACCGGCCATATCGAAATTACACGCTTAGCATTCCGTATGGCGCTGGCCTGCGCTATAATTACAAAGATAGCTGGAGTATTTTTACAGAAATAGGTTATCGGACAGCCTTTACAGATTACCTGGATGATGTAAGCGGCGTTTACCCTGTACACCAAATAGTTGTAGGCAATCCACCCAATCAGGTTAATTTATCGGATCCCTCTCTACACCAAACAGGTGCTCCAGGTACACAAAGAGGCGATTTTAGAAAAAGGGATACGTATCTATTTGTTAGTGTTGGCATATCTTTTACCTTTGTAACTTCAAAATGCTATTCCTTTTAAGCTGATTTTGATATAATTAATGGGATTTAAAGAAGAAATAAACAACAGTCGTTTGCCAAAACACATTGCCGTTATCATGGATGGGAACGGAAGATGGGCAAAAGGCCAGGGAAAAATGCGTGTTTTCGGACATGAGCAGGGGGTACTTTCGGTAAAAGATATTGTTGAGGGCTGCGTAGAAATAGGCATCGAATACCTCACTTTATACGCATTTTC
>JASLGV010000177.1 GCA_030149995.1 Pedobacter sp. | reverse complement strand
ACCCTTACCGTACGGGCATCGGAAGCCGGTTCGCATCAAAACCGCGGCTGGGAGATTTTTACCGATGAAATTATTAAAGCCTTATCCCAAAAGCGCGAACACCTGGTTTTCTTACTCTGGGGTAAATATGCCCAGCATAAGGCAAGCTTGATAGACCAGCATAAGCACTATGTACTTACTGCCGCACACCCCTCTCCTTTTTCGGCATACAATGGTTTTTTCGGTTCCAGACATTTTTCCAAAACAAATCAGCTGCTGGTTCAGAATAACTTAAAACCCATAGACTGGACTTTGCCAGACTAATGAATGTTTATTTAATAAGTGGCTTAGGGGCTGACCACAGAATTTTTTCAAAGCTTGAATTTGATCAATCTTTTCAGATTATCCACATAAACTGGATAGACTTTTCTAAAAAAGATACCTTAAAGGGCTATGCACAGAAGCTTAGCCGCGTAATTGAGACATCAAAACCATTTGCTTTGATCGGTGTTTCTTTTGGTGGTATGATCGCCATCGAAATGGCCAAATTATTGAAACCCCAAGTAACCATCGTAATTTCCTCCATTTTATACAGCAACCAAAGACCTGCACTTTACAACCTTTTTGCTAAATCAGGATTACTAAATTTAATTCCCGGCAGGTTCTTAAAGTTTGCAGGCAGGTTTACCCGGCATTATTATTTTGGCACCCGGCTTCCTGAAGCGAAACAATTGTTAAATAAGATTATAGCGGATACGGACCCTGCTTTTTTAAAATGGGCCATTAAATCTATTTTGACCTGGAAAAATGAGGTTACATCCAACAACGTTTTCCAGCTTCATGGGGCAGAAGATAAAATTTTTCCCATAAAAAAAGTATCCCCACACTTTACAATCAGTAACGGGGGACATTTTATGGTGTATCAGCAAGCGGCAGCCTTATCTGTTTTAATCAATAAATTGCTGCTCAGCGTTACAGATTAATATTCTAAAGGAATGGTGGGTTCTTTTTTAGTGGTCGACATAATCATCATGGTCTGAAAAGTTTTAACCACCGAAATCTTACTGATCTTATCCATAATCAGGCGTTCGTAAGCTTTGATGTCTTTCACATAGACCTTCAGTAAAAAGTCGGCCTGCCCGGTTACATGATGGCATTCTGTAATCTCTTTAATCTGGTTTACCTCGTCCAGGAAAATTTGAATGGTGTTGTTTTTATGAAAATCAAGCTGGATCTGGATAAAGGTCTTAATACCCAAACCCAATTTTTCTTCATCAACCAGGGCATGATAACTTTTAATATATCCTGCCATTTCCAATTTACGTACACGCTCTAATGTAGGTGCCGGCGACAATCCAATTTCCTGTGATAACAGTAAGTTGGTTATTCTACCATTTTCCTGCAAAATTTTCAGGATTTTAAAATCGATTTTATCTAACTCTGATGCCATATTTTGCCAAAGGTAAAGCAAGGAAGCTCGATAACCAAATTTAATTTTAAATTTTAACTTATTTTATCATTTATATTTTAAATAAAAAATTTTAGATTTACCTAAAAATTATATTAGATAAACGTAAATGCAAAGCTTTACCGAAGAGAATTATTTAAAGGTTATATATCACTTAGCCGAACATGTCGATACCGTACAAACAAATGCCATTGCCGAACAGATACAAACCAAACCGGCATCTGTTACCGATATGATTAAGAAGCTGGCGGAAAAAGGTCTTGTCGACTATGTAAAATATCAGGGTGTTAGCTTAACCGAAAAGGGAAAACTTACCGCACTTGATATTGTACGCAAGCACCGGTTGTGGGAGTCTTTTCTGGTGGATAAATTGCATTTCAAGTGGGATGAGGTACACGAACTGGCCGAACAGCTCGAACATATTAAATCGGTTGAACTAATCGACCGGCTCGATGAGTTTTTAGGTTTTCCGAAAGCAGATCCGCATGGAGATCCCATCCCGGATAAACATGGGCGGTTTACCGAAACAAAATTCATTAAACTGATCGAGCTTGAAATATCCGGTACCGGTACCATTACAGGGGTGAGCATGCACAGCGCTGCATTTTTAAAACACCTGGATAAACTGGGCCTAACCCTGGGCAAAGTAATACAAGTTACAGATATTACAGATTTCGACGGCTCCATCGAACTAACCGCAGATCAAAAACAAATAAACATCAGCAGAGAAGTTGCTAAACACATCTTAATTACCGGCAATGGCAAAATCTGAGTCACTAAGTGAAGTACACGGAAGTGTAGCTACCCATAAACGCAAAGGCTGGCGTAAAATACTTTCTTTTATAGGCCCTGCCTACCTGATTAGTGTGGGGTATATGGATCCCGGAAACTGGGCAACCGATCTGGCTGGTGGCAGCAAATTCGGCTACCAGCTCATCTGGGTTTTATTTATGTCTAACCTGATAGCCTTGTTGCTGCAATCGCTCAGTGCACGGCTTGGAATTGTAAGAGGACTGGATCTTGCCCAGGCTTCCAAACATGCCTATCCGCGTTGGGCCAATATTCCCTTGTTTGTGCTTGCGCAAACCGCTATTATTGCCTGCGACCTGGCAGAAATTATCGGGATGGCCATTGGTTTGCAATTACTTTTCGGCTTGCCGCTAATCTGGGGAATTTCCATTACCATTTTCGATACCATTTTACTCCTGTTCCTGTTAAACCGCGGTATGCGCGCCATGGAAGGATTTATTGTATCGATGGTATTTATAGTTGGTATTTCTTTCCTCGCCGAAATGTTCATTGTAGATCCTTCTATAAAAGAAATAGCCAAAGGATTTGAGCCTTCTGTATTATCGGGCGATGCCCTTTACATTGCCATTGGTATTATAGGCGCAACGGTGATGCCCCACAACCTTTACCTGCATTCGTCGCTGGTACAAACCCGAAAAATTGAACGCACGGATACCGGCATAAAAGAAGCCCTTAAATTTAACCTGATTGATACCACCGTTGCGCTCAATCTTGCTTTTTTTGTAAACGCCGCTATTTTAATCCTGGCCGCTACCGCCTTTTATAAAAACGGACTGCATGAGGTGGCTGAGATACAGGATGCACATAAACTGCTGTCCAA
>JASLGV010000154.1 GCA_030149995.1 Pedobacter sp. | reverse complement strand
GTCAAATTTATAGGCGAAAAACAGACTGCAAAGCATACTTATAACACCAATAAAATGATCGCCTTATATTCGCAACCTAATAAGTATGTGCTTAAAAGTGCAACACTTTACAACCGTTTTTACGAAGAAGATGGGAGACAGAAAATTACTGCGCTTGTTACCGATACAAGCAAAAATAATCTTCAAAAAAATGCGAAAATAATATCTTACAGTACGCTTAACGGAGATGTTAAAAGTAAAGTAACGTATTTTGAGAATGTGGTAATGGAAGTGTATGGTGGTAAACTGGAAGCTGCTCAAGCCATTATGGATACAAAAAACGGAATAATTACAGCCGAAGAAGCCGTTTTTACCAATAAAGATGAGCAAGCGGTAAAAGGTAAAACAATGATTTTTGAGCTGAGTAAGGGTACCTATTATCTGTCTGGCACCAAAAGCAACGACGAAAAATGGTTTGCAAGCAAAGCGACGGATCCGGATGTTCGAAACGATGGCAGAATTGAATTTCAGGCACTCGATTCTGTAAAAACAAGCAGAGACCACAAAACAGTATCCTTGTTTGGAAAAGCCAACATAACGTATAAAGAAATTTACCTCAGCGCCGATGAAATAACCTATAACAAAGACCAAAAAACAGGTCAGGCAAAAAACGCGGTTGTTAAAGACCTGAAAAGCGGGATAGAAGTGGCCGGAAACAAAGTAAAATTTGACTTTACAAAAGATAAAGGAAGATATGAAGTCTGGCAGGACTAAAATCATTGATTAACACTGTGCAATGCGTTGTAAGAGATTACTGTTTCTGATATTTTCTTTTTCAAGCTTTGGCGCCCGTGCACAATTGACCATTCGTGGACAGGTAACAGAGACCAGTGCAAAGCCACTGGCATCTGTTACTGTTCAGCTGAGCAGCCAGCTTCATAAACAAAAAGCGACTCAGACAGATTCTGCCGGATTTTATGGCTTTAAGCAATTGCCACCAGGCCATTACCAGGTAGTATTTACCGCTCTGAACTTTGTAAGGGTACAAAACCTCATTCTGCTTAAGAACGATACAAGCTGGAATGTTCAGCTGGTACCAGCCCTGCAACAACTTAAAGAAGTGGATGTTGCTTTTAGAAAATCACGCATCGAAAAGAAAGCCGGTAAAACCATTTTTTATGCAGAAAACAGCCTTGCTGCAATGGGTTCAGATGCCTTGGAATTATTGGCTAAAATTCCGGGGGTACGTGTTTTAAATGAAAAGGTTTCGCTGGTTGGGCGTGCAGGTATAAATATTTTGGTGGATGATAAGCTGATTCCGTTATCGGGCGATGATTTATCAGCCTATTTAAAATCAATTTCTGCCGATCGCATCTCAAAGGTTGAGGTTGTAACAAATCCGGGCGCAAAATATGATGCACAGGGAAATAGCGGGTTGATTAACATTGTATTAAAGAAGAATGTAAACGAAGGCTTTAATGCATCGGTAAATGCCATGTTTACAGAAGCCAGTTATGGCACGTTTGCTGGTGGAGGTAATGTGAATTACCGAAATGGGAAATTAAGTCTTTATGGCAACTTTAATGTTCGCAAAGGCAGTCTTGTTCCTTTTGAGCAGGGAACAGTTTTTTACCCTGAACAAACCTGGAATATCGTAAATAAAGACCGGAATTACAGAACGGTGCCATCGGGGCAGCTGGGCATGGATTACCAGCTCAACCGTAAAACGGCAGGGGGATTATCTTATGGCACAGGCCATACCAGCTTTCATTCGGAAGAAAACATTCGTACAACCGTTTTGGGCCGCATACAGCAGATCGATTCTGTGTTAAATTCGGATGCAGCGGCCAGAATAAAATCAGATTATTATACAGCCAATGCGTACTTAAAACATACACTGAATGATGGAGGCGGACAACTTGTTTTTAATGCCGATTGGTTCAGATTCAAGGATCAGAAGGCAAGGTTTTTTAACCATACAGCCTATACGCAATATGATGAGTATGTACCACAGTCTTTTTCCGAATACCTATCGGCAAGCGCCCAGCAGATAAATTTATATACGTTCAAAATGGATGCGGATCTGCCTCTTGAATTTGCAAAACTATCGGCAGGAGCCAAACTGAGTTTCATCGATAATGCAAGTGATATTTCTTTTTACAAAAAGGTTAAAGCGTTATATGAAAGTGATCCCGGCCAGCATAACATATTTAGTTATACCGAGTATACACAGGCCTTGTATGCTGCTTTGAGTAAGAAAACAAAACAGTGGGATTTTCAGTTGGGACTGCGTGGCGAATACACGCAAACCAAGGGCTTATCGGCCGGAGAAAATAACCGGAATGATTATTTTAAGTTGTTTCCTACCTTATTTATTACACATACTTTAAGTGAGCAGCATGTTCTTTCTTTCAGTTATGGCAAACGAATTAACCGGCCGGCTTATAAGAAATTAAATCCCTTTCGCTGGTACAGCAATCCATATGCCTATGCAGAAGGTAATCCGTTTTTGCAGCCTTCTTATAACCAGAACCTGGAACTTTCTCATACTTATGCAGGTGTTTTAACCAATGCACTTTCCCTTAGTAAAACGAGTAACGGCTTTAACGATGTGAATTTTACCGACGCCGGTACAAAAGTTCAGGTTTCAAGGCCCGTTAATTTTCTAACCGGTTATCGCTATCAGTTTAGCAGTTCCCTTGTTTTTAACCGCTTAAAGAACTGGGAAGCAAATGCCCAGGCCGATGTTTATTACACGCATTTTAATACGGCCCTGCCCGATGTGCAAACGGGTTTAAATGGTTTTGGAGCTTATGTGTCTGCTTCCAATCAATTTACTTTGAATAAGGCTAAAACCTTTTTTACAGAATTGAATTTTTGGTATCAGTTTGCCGGGGTGGAGGGATTGAACGATACAGAGCCTTTATATAATCTGGATCTGGGTGCAAAAATGCTGTTTCTGAAAAAGAAATTACAGGCAGGAATTCAGGCAACAGATGTATTGCATAGTAACAGGCAGCGTTACAGCAGTTCCTTAAACAACATCAGGCAGGTGTATAATAATTACTACGATAGCCGGCAGCTAAAACTGAGTATCCGTTATGCTTTCGGAAATGAAAAGCTGAAACAGGTAAACCGGCGTGCAGGTAATGAAGAAGAGCGGAAACGCAGCAATTAAAAAGCTTCGGCAAAGCTTACGTAGAAACCACTCTGACGTTCTTCATTCTTACGCTTCTCGCCAATACCGTAATCCAAACGTACGCTTAATCCTTTTGCCGGATCGAAGAAATAACGCAGACCAGCTCCCAGGTTTGGCTTAAAAGCATCTACATCAAAAGAGGTTTTGCCCCAAACGGTTCCGGTACCCATAAAAGCAACGGCGCCAAAACGGTTGTTGTAACGATACCTTAATT
>JASLGV010000147.1 GCA_030149995.1 Pedobacter sp. | reverse complement strand
TATTTGCTTAGGAGTAACCTTCGCATGTTTGTAACCCAGTATGTTGGTTATTTCCGAACTGATGTAGTCAAATTCTTCTGTATGGAAATTTAGAATAAAGAAATAATAATTCCCGATGTGAAATATATCCAGCAGTTTTTTGTATTGCTGAACATCGAAATAGAATTTTTTTGAGGGCGCAATATGATTAAAGTGTCGCCATAATTTCTTCGAGTTTTCGTAAAGATTATTTTGCATGCAATAATTTTAAATTGCTTTAAATAACTTAAATGTACATAAAAATTTCTGTGTTAACAGAAAAAACACCCACTGATAGCTATTTTTTTTAGGTTATAATTCATCGAATTTTAAGGTTAAAATGGCAGCAATTTATTTGTACTGTTCTGCCTGTTGCTGAATAAATATGAAAAAATTATTAATTATTACTTTCTTGCTATTGAATATTGACAATATACACGCACAGGGTGTTTCACTTACAAAAGAAGAGACCATCAGTTATTTAGATAGAAAAGTTCGGGAAAATCTATGGTGGCCGATTTATCTCGTTATAAATCATTTTTACAGCAACTAAATGCCGAAGATCGTAAATACATCAGATCAAATATAAATACTGATTTTTATGAGCGGTTGTTAAATTAACGGCCTGTTTTGCTTTCTTTAACCATTCGGAACAGTAGCATGCCATTCTTTTCAAAAAAAATGATAAATTTGTAAGAATTAGAGAATCACAGAGTAGGTGATCTTATTTTATCATTTTAGAAATCTAAATCATAGTTGTAGATGATTAACATTACTTTACCTGACGGCTCGGTTCGTCAGTATGAAAAGGGCATATCTGCCCATCAAATTGCCTTATCCATTTCAGAAGGATTGGCCCGCAACGTTTTAGCTGCAGAAGTAAATGGCGAAGTTTGGGATAGCTCAAGACCCATTGAAGCAGATTCATCCGTAAAATTATTAACCTGGAATGATCAGGCAGGAAAATCTACTTTCTGGCATTCATCCGCTCACTTAATGGCCGAGGCGTTAGAAGCGCTTTATCCGGGTACTAAGTTCGGCATCGGTCCGGCTATTGAAACAGGGTTTTATTACGATGTGGATTTTGGCGACCGCGAATTTTCTTCAGATGATTTTAAAGCCATTGAAGCAAAAATGGTGGAATTGGCTAAGCAAAAACAAACTTTTATACGCGAAAGTGTAAGCAAGGCGGATGCGGTTAAATATTTTACAGAAAAAGGCGACGAGTATAAACTGGACCTGATTGATGGACTGGAAGATGGAAAGATTACTTTCTATACCCAGGGTGCATTTACCGATTTATGCCGTGGCCCGCACATCCCGAATACAGGCTTTGTAAAAGCGGTTAAGCTGATGAACGTTGCCGGCGCTTACTGGCGGGGCGATGAAACCAAAAAACAATTAACCCGTATATATGGCGTAACTTTTCCGAAGGCGAGCGAGCTGACCGAATATCTTTTAATGATTGAGGAAGCTAAAAAACGCGATCAGCGTAAATTGGGGAAAGAACTTGAACTGTTTATGTTCTCTGAAAAAGTAGGCATGGGCTTGCCGATGTGGCTGCCAAAAGGAACCGCCCTGCGCGAGCGCTTGGTTCAGTTCCTGGCTAAAGCACAGGCAAAGCATGGTTATGAGCAGGTGGTAACCCCGCATATTGGCCATAAAAACCTGTATGTAACTTCCGGACACTATGAAAAATATGGAAAGGATAGTTTTCAGCCAATTAGAACCCCGCAAGAAGGAGAGGAGTTTTTGTTAAAACCAATGAACTGCCCGCATCATTGCGAAATGTATAAGTTTAAACCACGTTCTTATAAAGATTTGCCGGTTCGTTTTGCCGAATTTGGTACCGTTTACCGTTACGAGCAAAGTGGCGAATTACATGGTTTAACCCGGGTACGTGGCTTTACTCAGGATGATGCGCATTTATTCTGCCGTCCGGATCAGGTAAAAGAAGAATTTAAAAAGGTAATTGATCTGGTATTGTATGTGTTTAAATCGCTTGGATTTAACGATTACACCGCACAGGTATCGTTGCGCGATCCGGAAAACAAGACCAAATACATTGGTACCGACGAAAACTGGAAACTTGCCGAAACCGCGATTATTGAAGCGGCAGAAGAAAAAAGTTTACAAACCGTTGTAGAGTACGGAGAAGCTGCTTTTTATGGTCCGAAGCTGGATTTTATGGTGAAAGATGCATTGGGCAGAAAATGGCAGCTGGGTACTATCCAGGTAGACTATAACCTGCCTGAGCGCTTTGAGCTGGAATACACTGGTAGCGACAATCAGAAACACAGACCGGTTATGATTCACCGTGCGCCGTTTGGTTCATTGGAAAGATTCGTAGCGGTTCTGATTGAGCATTGTGCCGGAAACTTCCCGTTGTGGTTAAGTCCGGAGCAGTTTATCATCCTGCCGATTTCAGAAAAGTATGAAGAATATGCAAAAAAAGTTTTAGATGAACTAAATAATTCCGATATTCGCGGGCTGATTGACTTTCG
>JASLGV010000115.1 GCA_030149995.1 Pedobacter sp. | reverse complement strand
ATCAACAATGGCCTGTCCGTTATCGTCTATTTTTACCTGGTTAAAAGTAAAGTTAGCGGTTAAATTACCGACAGAAAAGCCGGCATCCTGTACTTTTTTCAATACCTGATCCAGGTTTACTCCGGCACTTTTCTTAAAAGTGAGCACGAAAATATTTTTGTTTAAATCGGGTTTTACTTCCGAAATAAAGCTGAGGGTTTCTAAAGATTTCTGTGTGGCATTGGAACACATAGAACAGGTTAAACCTGTTACCTGTAAATCGGCTGATGAGATTTGTTGTGCCGAAACTTTAACGGCAAAGAGGAGCATGATAATGCTCAAAATTTTTATTGCTTTCATTTTTTTGAATTAGAAATTTTAAATAAACCAGCGCAAGGCAAAAAAGAAATGCCATGGTTGCGCCATAAGGACAGTTAAAAAATCCTAATTCCTGAAAATGCAATTAAAAATATAAATGGGAAGCCGCGAAATGGGCGGTGCTTTATTGGCAATTTTACTGAAAAAAGAAGAGGTATTGTCGTTAAGCAGGCTTAACAGCGGGCTGTACAGGAAAACCTGCGTAGAATAAAGTTTGGGCAACTGAACAGATGCCTCGGTTTGATGGCTGTCTTTAACTTTAATGCTTACCTGGCTGTTTTTACAGCAGCCATCGTCTTTTTTGACAGCCGGGATGTCTTTACACAAACGGCAGGCATTGTCCTTACTGAAAAGCTGTACATTTGCTAATTTACCGCCACAGAAATGCAGACTTAAAGCCAAACCAATAACACTAACCGCATAAAATACGGCCATAGACAGTGCTATTTTTTGTTTTAGCTTCATTTATACAAATATAGCGTAAAAAGAATATAAAGGTAGGCGCATTTATTTATTGAATTTCATTTTTTAGCTTAATTTAGCCCATTGCATAATTAAAAGATCAACAACCTACTTTTACCTTCGACCCCAATATGAAGAAACTTTTCTTGCTTATAGCAATGGTGATCAGTCTTTCTGCGTATGCAGCCAAGCCTAAAAATCAATATGTAAGTATAAAAACGGCTTATGGTACCTGCATTGTTAAGCTATACAATGAAACGCCCCTGCATCGCGATAATTTTTTAAAACTGGCTAAAAAAGGCTTTTATAACGGAACGCTTTTTCACCGTGTAATCAAAAATTTTATGATTCAGGGAGGAGATCCTGATTCCAAAACGGCAAAACCTGATTCGCTATTGGGCAATGGAGATGTTGGTTATACCATTCCAGCCGAATTCAGAGACAGTCTTTTTCATAAAAAAGGTGTACTTGCTGCGGCACGGGATGATAATCCCGAAAAAGCATCGAGCGGCTGTCAGTTTTACCTGGTTCAGGGAAAAGTATTTACCGACGAACAACTCAATACGCTGGAAGAAAAACGGCTTAAGTTTAAAATACCCGAATGGCAACGCACAGTTTATAAAACCATTGGCGGTACTCCGCACCTGGACAGAAACTACACCGTATATGGTGAGATTGTTCAGGGATTTGACATGGTAGATAAAATCGCGGTATTAGATACAGATAAAAATAACCGCCCCAAAGAAGACGTAAGAATGGAAATCCGTATTTTAAGTAAAAGGGAGGCCAAAAAACTGGAAAAACAACTTGCAGCTGAGCAGGAAACAGCTATCAAATCCTGATTGTAAATTACACTGATTTTTAATGAAAATTATATCGTACAACGTTAACGGCATCCGTTCGGCCAGTACCAAGAATTTTTTTGGCTGGTTGCAGGCAACCAATGCCGATATGGTTTGTTTACAGGAAGTAAAGGCTTTGCCTGTGCAGATACCTGAAATAATATCTTTAATAGAGCAGCTGGGTTATCATCATTATTGGTTTCCGGCAGAAAAAAAGGGATATAGTGGCGTGGCCATCTTAACCCGGATAAAGCCAAACCATGTAGAATATGGCTGTGGAGAGGAGTGGATAGACCGTGAAGGAAGGATTTTACGCGCAGATTTCGACGATTTTTCTTTGATGAGCCTTTACATGCCTTCGGGATCGAGTGGCGAAGACCGGCAGATAAAAAAATACGAGTTTATGTCTTTTTTCGATGTTTATATTGCAAACCTGAGAAAAGAAATACCCAACCTGATTGTAAGCGGCGATTACAATATTTGCCATACCGCTATTGATATTCACAATCCGAAATCAAATGCAAACTCATCCGGTTTCCTGCCCGAAGAGCGTGCCTGGATGCAATTGTTTCTGGATAATGGATTTATAGATACGTTCCGGTATTTTAACCAGGATCCGCACCATTATACCTGGTGGAGTTTCAGATCGGGTGCCCGGGGTAAGAACCTTGGCTGGCGTATTGATTACCACCTGGCCAGCAGAAGCCTGGAAAGCCGGCTTAAGCAGGTGCGTATTTTGCCCGATGCCGTTCATTCAGACCACTGTCCGGTGCTGCTCGAACTAAACGATGCTGTTAATTGTTAAACCGGAGACCCCAACTTTAAACGCAAGAACATGCTGATTATAAATATCAAGGGACTTGTAGGCATACACGCACGCGAAACGATGTTTTTAAGCGGGCATGCGCTGGCCGATTTACCTGTAATGGAAAATGCCTGGCTGCAGCTCGAAAACGAAGTGATTAAAGACTTCGGTACCATGGATACAATCCCCGGACAGCTTTTAAAACAAGCGGAAGTAATCGATGCATCAGGCCGGTATGTTTTTCCTTGCTGGTGTGATAGCCATACACACCTTGTTTTTGCAGCCCCGCGGGAAGAAGAGTTCGTATTGAAGATTCAGGGAAAAGGGTACGAAGAAATTGCCGCTGCGGGCGGTGGCATTTTAAATTCGGCACGTAAACTACAGGAAGCAACAGAAGATGCGCTTTACAGGCAGGCGTCACAGCGCCTAAATTTAATGATCGGACAGGGTACAGGTGCCGTTGAGATTAAAAGTGGCTACGGATTAACGGTCGAGAGTGAATTGAAAATGCTGCGTGTAATCAAGCGGTTAAAAGAAAATTTCCCTGTTCCGGTTAAAGCAACCTTTCTGGCTGCGCACGCTTATCCTGCCGAGTATAAAGATAACCACGAAGGGTATATTCAATTAATTATTGAAGAAATGCTACCCAGAATAGCGGCAGAAGAGCTGGCAGACTACATAGATGTTTTTTGCGAGAAAGGTTTTTTTTCGGTAGAAGAAACCGATCGTTTATTAAAGGCAGGAAGAAAATACGGGCTTTTGCCTAAAATACATGCCAACCAGCTGTCGGTTTCGGGCGCTGTAGAAGTGGGGGTTCAAAATGAGGCGGTTTCGGTAGATCACCTCGAAGAAACATCAGAAGAAACCCTTAATCATCTAAAAAACAGCCAAACCATTGTAACGTTATTACCTTCCTGTTCGTTTTATTTAGGTATTCCCTTTGCGCAGGCAAAAAAAATGATCGCGGCCAATCTTGTTGTTGCGTTGGCAAGCGATTACAATCCGGGGTCTACACCTTCGGGAAATATGAACTTTGTGGTGTCTCTGGGCTGTATTAAACTTAAAATGTTGCCGGCAGAAGCCATCAATGCAGCAACCCTTAATGGTGCTGCCGCCATGCAGCTGAGTGCGCAATACGGAAGCATAGCTATTGGGAAAAAAGCAAACGTGTTTATAACGAAAGAAATGCCGTCGGTAGCTTATTTACCTTATTCTTTTGGCGAAATACAGGTTGAAACAGTTATTATAAACGGCAAAGTTTACAATGGATAACTTTAAAATATACGAACAGGCTGATATTGACCGCCTGGTTAACAGTCGGCCGGGCGAAATAAAACTGGCCAATCGTGTACAGGTATACAGCCATATCACACAATCAGATACCGAACTTTCAGTTGAACAGTTGCAGAAAAGCGAGGCTCGTTTTGTGTTGCTGGGAATACCGGAAGACATTGGGGTACGTGCCAATTATGGAACAGCGGGTACTTCCTCTGTCTGGACGCCTGTGTTAAAAGCATTTTTAAACGTTCAGAGCAATCAATTTTTAGACGGCAGCGAAATACTTGTTTTGGGTCATTTTAATGTTGAAGAGCCTGCAAACGACTCTATAGAAAGTTTAAGGAATAAAGTTTCTGAAATCGATGCACTGGTTTATCCGGTGATCGAAAAAATTGCGCTGGCCGGTAAAATTCCGGTTGTAATTGGTGGTGGCCACAACAATGCATATCCCATTATAAAAGGAGTTTCACGTGCAAAAGGCGAAGCCATCGAGGTTTTAAACATTGATGCGCATGCAGATTTACGCCAGATGGAAGGGCGGCACAGTGGAAATGGATTTAGCTATGCCTTGAATGAAGGTTACCTTGGCCAATATTTTATGCTGGGTTTACACCAAAACTACAACAACCAAGCCATCTTAGACCAGCTGCAGGAGAACCCAAGGCTGAAGGCTTTGTTTTTTGAAGATGTGCTAAGAAATGCAGATTGCAATGTTTTTTTGGAACAGGTGGGTAAAGGAGCAGGCCTCGAACTCGATCTGGATTGCATAGAAAGGGTGCTTTCAAGTGCCGAAACCCCTTCGGGTTTTTCTGTAAACCAGGTTCGTGGTTTTATTCTTCGCGGACAAAAAAAGCACGCTTATCTACATATTTGTGAGGGTGCATGCCGGATGCTGGCCGGGCAGGTAGACAGATTAACGCCGAAATTGATATCGTATCTGATCAGTGATTTCGTTAAAGCGAACTAAAGGTGTTCTGCTTCGTACTTTTCGCCGGCTTTCAGCATGCGTTCGATTTGCTTTTTATCTTCTTCGGTTAAATCCTCTTTTTCCTGAAGTTCAAACAAGGCAATCATGTTGTCTTCGTATTGCTTAGCCGTTTTAATCTGAATGGTTTCTTCCATGTAGGTCGTTAAAATATGAATGTGTTGTTGGGGGTTATGCAGGCGTCTAAACGGATGTCGAGTTCGTGAACGTCTTCTATCTGCTCTGTTGCATCGGTCAAAGATAAGCCAATTTTACGAGTGTTTATGCTTTGAAGAAAGCGATCATAAAATCCTTTGCCATATCCCACCCGGTATCCGCGGGTATCGAAGGCCAGTAAAGGAACGATAACCATTTCAATTTCACCGGTATGGATAAGCCCTTGCTGCGGTTCCAGAATGTTATAAAGATTTTTCTTGAGATCGCCTTTCCCGGTGTATTCGTGGTTGCTTAAGCGTGCGTTTTCAAAATCTGCTTTCGGAACAATGATTTTAATATCAGGATGATGTTGACGTAACCAGTCAATAAGCAGAAAAGTATCAGGTTCCCTTTTTTCTGTAATGGGTAGAAAAATATGCAGGGTTTTTACCTCATCAAAATTAAGTTTGGTAAACTGCTCCAGGAGTTGCCTGTTTAACTGCTCGTATGTTGCGGGCTGGAGTGCAGATCTGGCCGCCAGCGCCTGCTTTCTGATGTCGGCTTTACGCATGGAAATAAAGATAGGGGAATTTAAATAAAACTGAAATGTTCGGGCGGGTACGCATGGCTTAAAGCCGGATGATGACCCGTTTACCTGTACGGCAACAGCGAACTGCGTAACAAATAAAAAAGGCATCCAATTGGATACCTTTTTTAATATGTTTTAGGTGTAACCGGTTATTTTACTCTTTCTACGTATTCGCCGGTACGCGTATCGATCTTGATTTTATCACCCTGGTTAACAAACATTGGAACTTTAATTTCCACTCCGTTTTCAAGCGTTGCACTTTTTTGTGCGTTGGTTGCTGTATCAGCTTTAACAGCTGGTTCAGAATAGGTGATTACCAATTCGGTAAAATTGGGTATTTGTGCCATAATAGGCTCTTCACTTTCTACAGAAACAATTACGTTCATACCTTCTTTTAAAAAGCGTATTGAAGAACCAAAAAGTGCTTTTTCAACGTTAATCTGCTCGTAGGTTACGTTATCCATAACAACCAGGTAATCGCCGTCTTCATAAAGATACTGGTAATCGTTTGTTTCTACCCGGCAAATTTCTACCTGCTCGTCTGTATTCATACGTGCTTCTACAATTTTACCGGTTTTAATGTTGCGTAATTTACCAACATAAAATGCACCACCTTTTCCTGGTGTGCGGTGAATAAATTCTTCAACGGTTACCAATTCGCCGTTTAGGCGTAAGATATTTCCGTTTTTTACATCTGATGCTTTTGCCATATTATAAATCCTAAAAATGGCTTATACTTTAAAGCCTCTTTTTGGTTTGGCAAAGGTAAAAACTATTTTTAATCTACCATTTAGTTTTTTTACTAAGGCGCAGATGCAGGTGAAAATGCAAAAATGATAATAATAAGAAAAGTCATTGCGTGATTTCCGCGCTTCCGTGGCTAAACTTAATTGACACAGAAGCGCAGAGATATGAATACCAGAAAGCAAAACCAACTGTTACTAAACCTTCTTTCTTCAGGATAACAGAAAGAAAAATTAAATGTGCCGGATTTATTTTACCCTTTCCTGGTAATCGCCGGTTTTGGTATCTACTTTTACCCGGTCGCCCTGGTTTATAAACATGGGAACCCTGATTTCTACACCTGTTTCTACTGTTGCATATTTTAAAGCACTTGTAGAGGTGTCGCCTTTTACTGCGGGTTCTGTATACGTAATTTCAAGTTCTACACTGTTTGGTAACTGTGCAATGATGGGCTCATCGCTCTCAAAAGCGATCACCACATTGGTTCCTTCTTTTAAAAACCTGATGGCATCGCCAAACAGTAATTTAGGGATGTTAAACTGCTCGAAACTTGTGTTGTCCATTACAACCAGAAAGTCGCCGTCTTCGTATAAATACTGGTAGTTGTTTGTTTCTACACGGCAAATGGTTACCTCTTCGTCTGTTCTGAAGCGATATTCTACCAGTTTACCCGTTTTCACGTTTCTCATGCGGGCCTGATAAAAAGCCCTTAAATTGCCTGGAGTACGGTGAATGTATTCTTCTACACTTACCAGCTCTCCGTTAAAGCGAAGAACATTTCCGTTTTTTACTTCTGATGCTTTTGCCATATTGTTCTAAAAATGGTTGAATAATTAAAGCCAAATTTGCTGGCAAAGTTAAAATTATTTTAACAAAAAAAAGGGCGGAACCTGTAATTGCTTACCTGTGCAGGGGTTGGGAAGGTCTTAAAAAAGAAATGCCTTCGGGAACCACTCCGAAGGCATAATCAACCTAAACCTCAAACTAAACTATGAAAAAACTCTTGTTTTTACCTGTTGGTAAAATATATTTTAATGCTGTTTCCAAACAGCTGAAAGAACAATTGTACGTAAAAGAAGTTGACTAAACTTTCGACCTCTTTTTGGTGCCGCAAAGGTAAGAACTATTTATAATTCTCACAAGAATTATTTAAAAATATTTTTTTAATACAAAAAGATGACAAAACTGCCGTTGACTAAAGGCGTTTTTGAGGGGTTATTTTACTTGTAATCAGTTATTTGTATGGTTTCTGTGCAGAAATCATATTCCTGGAGCTGGTTTGATCCGATGATGGTTAGTTTATCGGCTGTGTAGTTTTCGATCAGGTTTTTATACCATTCGATTCCCTGAACGTCGAGATTACTGGTTGGCTCGTCTAAAAATAAAATAGGCGTATCGGCACAGCAGGCCAGGGCCAGCTTGGTTCTTTGTTTCATGCCCGACGAAAAATACTTGATTTCCTTGTTAGCTGCTTTTTCAAGCCCCAGAACGGAAAGAACTTTATTTGCATCCAGGCCGGCACTAAAACCTTTAAACTTAAAATGAAAATTAATCATTTCCTTTAGGGTAAAGGTTTCGATCAGTTCAAGATAGGGGGCTGCGAGGCTTACCTGCTGGTAAATCTTTTCGGCTGCAATTTCCTGGCCGTTATAATAAGAGATGTTGCCTTCCGAAGGGCTCAGGCTTCCGTTCAAGATGCTTAAAAGCGTTGATTTACCCGATCCGTTGGGCCCGAGAATGGCATAACTTGTTCCCGATACAAATTCGGTACTCAGGTTTTTAAAAATCCACTCTTTGTTAAACCTGCGACCAACATTCTCTAACGTAATTTTCATGCTTGCTACCGGTCTTTATCTGTGTTATCTGCCAGTTTTTTTCGCATACACACACTGTTTTCTACGCCCGCATATTGCCCGTAATTGGGTATTACGAAATAGCCAGCTTTATTATATAAAGCAATGGCTTCCGGCTGTTTTTTGCCTGTTTCGAGCAGGCAAGCAGTATAGTTCAATTCTGTTGCCCAGTTTTCGAGTGCTGAAAGGACTTGAGATGCAATGCCTTGTTTGCGGTAATCCGGATGTACAAACATCCGTTTTACTTCAGCGGTATGGCTTTCGTACTTTTTAAAGGCGCCACAACCTACGGGCAGGTTGTGGCTGTATGCAACAATTACTTCTTTTATGGTGTCGGTTTTGTTAAACTGATTATAAAACACATGCTCTTTACCGTCTCTCAGGCGGAGATCTTCATCTAAGGAAGCCACCAGTTTTTTAAAATCAGCATTGCTGGCATCTGTTCTGATTAATGTTAACCCGGCCATAAATTTAAATGTTAGCTACCCATGCCAAAGCCTTTCATTACACCTCTGTTCGAATTACGGATAAAATCTACAATTTCATCGCGAATTTCCGTTGGCTTGAATTCGGCTTCGATCATGTCTAATGCTTTCGTTACGTTGTTGTGTTTTACGAATAATACCCGGTAAATTTCCTGTATTTCGTCGATCTGCTCATTTGTAAAGCCTCTTCTGCGTAAACCAACCGAGTTAATGCCTGCATAAGAAAGTGGCTCCCTGGCGGCTTTAACA
>JASLGV010000039.1 GCA_030149995.1 Pedobacter sp. | reverse complement strand
CAACACAACCTTTAACTTATGAACAGGAGACAATTTGTACGAAATGCGGGTATAACAACGGCTGCTTTTGCGGCAATGCCTGATAAACATTTGTTTGCAGCGGCCGGAGAAAAAATAAAAGTCGTTATGATTGGCGTTGGTTTACGCGGGCAAAATCACCTGGAACTGCTTTTAAAAAGAAATGATATAGACCTGGTGGCCATTTGCGATGTAGATAACCGCATGCTGGAAATGAGTAAAGCAATTATAGCCAAAAGCGGGCGTCCAATGCCTAAAATCTATACGGGTAGTAATCAGGCCTGGAAAAAAATGCTTGAACTTAAAGGTCTGAAAGCCGTAATAATTTCTACACCCTGGGAATTGCATAAGCCCATGATTCTGGGTGCTATGGAGGCCGGAATAAAATACATTGCAACCGAGGTGATTTTGGGAATAACACTTCAGGATCACTGGGATGTGGTACGTGCGGCCGAAAAGAACCAGGCACATGTAATGATGCTCGAAAATGTTTGCTACCGCAGAGATGTAATGGCCGCTTTAAATATGGTAAGGCAAGGAATCTTCGGAGAGATTGTACATCTTCAGGGAGGTTACCAGCACGATCTGAGAGAGGTTAAGTTTAACGACGGTGTACATCCATACGGACATGGCGTAGAATTTGGCGAAAAAGGTTTTTCGGAAGCAAAATGGCGTACCAACCATTCTGTTTTCCGCAATGGAGATTTGTATCCAACGCATGGCATTGGCCCGGTTGCGCAATGCGTAAACATTAATCGTGGTAACCGATTTTTAAAACTCAACTCTTTTGCCACAAAATCGCGTGGCTTACATAATTATATTGTAGAGCAGGGAGGCGCCAGCCATCCGAATGCAGCCGTAAACTTTAGGCTTGGCGATATTGTAACCACCACCATCAGTTGTGCCAACGGTGAAACCATTATTTTACAGCACGATACAAACTTACCACGTCCATATTCGCTGGGTTTCAGGGTGCAGGGTACCAAAGGCTTGTGGATGGATGTAAACAATAGCATTTACGTGGAAGGAGTAAGTAAACCACACCGCTGGGATGCTGCAAAAGAATGGCTGGAAAAATACGACCACCCGCTTTGGAAAAAATACGGAAATGATGCACAAGGCGCCGGTCATGGAGGAATGGACTTTTTCGTTATTCATGCTTTCATCGAATCGGCTAAACGCAACGAGCCTACACCATTGGATGTATACGATGCCGCCGCCTGGAGTGCCATTACACCGTTAAGCGAACAATCTATAGAAATGGGAAATGAAACAGTCGATTTCCCTGATTTTACAGGTGGGCTGTGGATGAGTAGAAAACCTGTTTTTGCTTTAAATGACGATTACTAAAAAATCCAATCTACTTATATAAAGCACCTTTTCAGGTGCTTTTTTTGTAAATATTCATTTCAAAAACATTTTTATCTATATGCTGTGGCGACGTTTAAAAGGAATACTTACTTTCGCTTTAACTTATTGTACTACATGTTTATATTTTACATTTTAGCTGCCTTGGTTGTAATCTACCTGGTGGTAACTAATTTGCCGGTTTTTGGTCGTACACCTTCCGGTAACCGTTTAAAAACGATCCAGGCGCTCCCTAATTACCGGGATGGTGCTTTGCAAAACCTTTCTGTAACTCCCATGCAGCCAGAAGGGGTCAGTTTTTTTAAGATTTTTAGAACTTTTTTTTTCGAAAAACATCCGCATAAAAGTCCGCAAAATGCACTTCCGAGTGTTGTACCTGATTTAAATGGCTCCGGCAGTCAACCTGAAATTATCTGGTTTGGACATTCTTCTTACCTGATTAAAATTAATGGTTACCGCATACTGGTTGATCCCGTATTTAGTAAGCGGCCTTCGCCTTTCTCCTTTTTAGGAAGTAAAGCCTTTAAAGGAACAGATTTTGTAATGGCAAGAGATTTCAAAGATATAGATGTATTGGTTATTACGCACGACCATTACGACCATCTCGATTATAAAAGCATTTTACAGATAAACCCGCAATGTAAAAAGATTATCTGCTCGCTGGGGGTCGCCTCACATCTGGAACGCTGGCATATAGATCCGGCAAAGATTACAGAACTTAGCTGGAATCAGTCGGTTACTTTATTTAATTCCATTTCATTCAGGGCGGTTCCAGGCAGGCATTTTACCGGCCGTAAGTTTAAACGCAACCAAACACTTTGGTCGGCCTTTATACTGGAAGCAGCTACTTACAAATTATTTTTAGGTGGCGACTCGGGGTATGATACCCATTTTAAAGAAATTGGAGAAAATTACGGTCCTTTTGACATTGCCTTGCTGGAATGCGGACAATACAATGCCTACTGGTCTCATATTCATATGTTTCCGGAAGAAGTGGTGCAGGCGGCAACCGATTTGCAGGCAAAAGTTTTAATGCCGGTACATTGGGCAAAATTTAGCCTGGCTATGCACCCGTGGAATGAATCTGTTATCCGCGTTACGGCAGAAGCCGCACGTTTAAATGTGAAAATTACCACACCCAAACTGGGCGAATCGGTTCTGCTCGATCAAAGCTATCCCGATACAGTCTGGTGGCTGAACGAAGAAAAAAAATAAACAAAGAACGGGCACTGTTGTTGTATTGATAATTTGCGCTATAGTGTATTTGGTATCCCGGTTAATCCGCCTGCCGAAACACAACAGCCAGTTATAAATACAACCTACCCATGAAAACAGATCTTGTAGAAATATTTCAAACCATCCGTGCAAGTTTACAACCTTACGCTTCGCGTGGCTATACAACACATCATAATACCGATAAATCGTACGATTTATACAGCGAAAAAAATGTTGTTGTAGAACATAAAAAATCAACCGAACGCTTTTTTGCAGGTGTTTATATTGAGGGAGCCGAAGTACTGCTCAAGGTAAATGCAGCCAATCTTGATCGTGAGGCACTCAGATTAATCCAGTTTGAACATGGCGAAGCGGGATTGGTTTTAACCGCTTTGGATGCACAAAAAATGAAGGAAATAGAAGCACTTATCGCTTTTAGTCATGCCCATTTTAAAGAAAAGGAGTGGATATAGTCCTATTAACGAGCCAGATTTTTTAAATTTGCAGGCTAAAGCTGAAATTTTCCTGTAAAATTTAATAATTTGAATCCTGATTACAGTTGCCCGGAGCCATCATTCATAAACTGGAAAGAATCCTTTATCCAAACGTTGACATTGAACGAACTGGATTTTACCAGCTTACCTGATGCATTGTTTGATCTGATTTTATTAAAGGAAAAGCCGGTTGTACTCCATATGATTGACTTACACCATCAAATTACCCCCGATGCCTGCATGAATCTGCAAGCCAGCTTTTATCAGCAAGGAATCAAAATGGTACATGTTTGGGCCGATATATGGATCAATAAACCAGCATTGGTATTGGCGCGGATTAAATCATTACTGGGACTGAACACGAGAATACACGGACGTAAAACAAAGATTGAGCGGATTGATAAACCAACGGCTAATGCTTTTCTCCAGCAAAATCATTTATTGGGTAGTGTTGGAAGCCGGTATAAATTCGGTTTGTTTCTGCAGCAAGAGCTGGTGGGGGTTGCTACTTTTTCGGCTTTGCGTAAAATGAAACATACCGACAATTATTTTTCTGCCGAACTAATTCGTTTTGCCGTATTGAAAGGGTATACCATAACCGGTGGATTGGGAAAGCTTATTAAGCATTTTAATACCCTTTATCATCCCGATGATATTATGACTTATGCAGATCGCGATTGGTCTGCCGGCGATGCATACCTGAAATTGGGATTTGAGCAAACCGGCCAGATGGAAGCACAATATTTTATTTTAGATAAAACGGGGAGCAGGCATCCTGCAAAAGATAACGCGGATAAAAAAAACAGCATTGAGGTATTTAATACCGGGAGTTTAAAATATCTGTTGAGGTTTTAAAGATGAGCTACCCACTTACCATTATATTAGGTGCCACTGCATCTGGAAAAACAAAACTGGCTGTTTCAGTTGCATCGGCTTTAAATGCAGAAATCATCAGTGCCGACAGCAGGCAGGTTTTTAAACAAATGGATATAGGAACCGGCAAAGATCTGGCCGATTATCATGCAGCTGGTGTACCGTATCATTTAATCGATATTTTAGAGCCGGGTGCACGTTATCATGTAGATGCTTTTAAGAATGATTTCAGAGAGGCTTATCTATCCATCACCAACCGCGGTAAACTACCCATACTTTGCGGAGGTACAGGTATGTACATTCATAGTCTATTGCAAACCCAGCCTTATACAGCTATTCCGGTTAATGTAACACTGAGGGAAGAACTGGAGTTGCTTTCAAAAGAAGATTTAACCCGTTATTTGTCCCGTTATAAAGATCAGTACACGCAACATGCCGATCTTTCTTCAAAGAAAAGACTGATCCGCGCCATTGAGGTTGCAGGCTTTTTAACCAAACATTCATTACCAACATCAAACGATTTAATGCTGAAACCACTTGTATTTGGCTTGCAACACGAACGGTCTGTAACCCGCGGGCGTATATTGAAGCGACTCGGTAATAGGTTAGAAGATGGCATGATTGAAGAAGTAGAAATGCTGATGAAGCAGGGGATAAGTAAGGAAATGTTGGTGTTCTATGGCCTTGAATATAAGTTTATTGCTTCTTATCTGGCAGGTGAATTAAGCTATGAAGAATTAACGTTAAAACTTGGTATTGCCATTTGCCAGTATGCCAAGCGTCAAAACACTTTTTTCAGAAAGATGGAAAAAGACGGAGTTCAAATCCATTGGCTGGATGCTACTCGGCCAGTAGAAGATTTACGCGAAATGGTTATCTCAAAAATGCGTCTGGAAAAAGTAATAGCTCTGTAAGGTTCAGCATTGCTACGTTACTTTGGCACAGCATTTGTATTGTGAGGTTAACATTAAATTAACTCAAAATGATACAAATGAAAACAATTACTAAAATTTTAGCTACTTCAGCAGCTGTTGTAGCCTTATTCTTTTCTACTGCTGCAAATGCACAACAAAAATTAGGTGTTGGTGTAAGTGTGGGTATTCCTACAGCAAGTACACATAGTTTTGCAATTGGTGGCGATGTACGTTACCAGATTGATCTTGATAAACAATTGTCTGTTCCAATTACAGCAGGTTATACACACTTTAGTGGTAAGGAAATTGGTAGCACAGGTTATGATTATTCAAGCTATGGTTACATTCCATTGAAAGCAGGTGTTAAATATTTCTTTGACGAATCTGGTTCAGGTGCTTATGGTTTAGCTGAGTTGGGTGCCAGTATCGGTACTGGCCCAAGCGGAATCGGAACTGGTTTCTTGTATGTACCTTCTGTAGGTTACTCTTGGAGCAACGGATTGGATTTAGGTCTTAGATATGAAGGAAATACAACCAAGTATTTCGATAAAAGCTTAAGTCAGGTGGCATTGAGAATTGCCTACGGATTTAAACTTTAAGCAATCTAAAAAATTAAAGAAGCGGCCCTGCAATTAATATGCAGGGCCGCTTATTTTTTATGGCAAAAATGAATTCAAATCAGGTCAGTTCTAAATTTGAAATAATGTCAATAAAAGATAATAAAAACTAAATTATTTTAAATTTTGGCCACATTTTCGTTGTTTTAGTATTAAAATTATTAATTTGACACCAAAACCAAATAGGATGAAACGAATACTCGTAATTACTTTAATGGCAGGTTTAGCAGCCTGTAACCAAGCCGAGAACAAAAGTGCCGAAAAGAAAGATACAGTTGCGCAGGTTGTACCTGCCGCTGCTGATGTAAAATTTAAGGATGAACAACAAACTAATCTTTTTAACCAATACCTGGATTTAAAAGATGCGCTTGTTC
>JASLGV010000037.1 GCA_030149995.1 Pedobacter sp. | reverse complement strand
AAAAAAAGTGCAACGAGCAGTGTACCGAAAATGGGGATAATTTTCTTACCATAAACAGGCAGTAAGAATACGCCCAGTAAGAGCACCGAAATAATAATGGGTTCTTTAAAACCCGAACTCAGGCTGCTGTATAAATTGGCTGTAAACAGTAGCCCGGAAGCCCAGATATTTGTTCTTTTATGCTCTCTAATTGAAAAAGCAAGGGCAATGGTACCAGCTACAAAACTTAAGCCGGCTAACTGTACACTAAACTGATTTAAACCACTTATACGGGCAAATACATACGCGGCTGGTAGACAAAAAAATGAAATACCCAGCAACAGGTTACTCATGGAGGGGGTATATAAGGTATAACTTTTCCGGGCAGGATACTGCATACCCATTAATATTCCGTTTACCAGCGCAGCGTGCCCGAGTACATAATACTGCTGGCATTGGGTGATGGACCGGAATACATCCAAGCCAATAAAAGGATTGGGACCTATATAATTGGTGTATTCGTAGCCCAGTGCATTGAGGTAATAAAAAATAGAGGTACAGGCCATGTAGCCGGCAAAAATAACCTGCATCAGAAAAATAGGTCTTAGCAGCTGTTCTTTAACCGGCAGATCTTTGGGTAATGGTTTGATTAATCCGCTAAAACTTAGGTAAAAGATAAAAAAAGAGCCGGACCAGGCAACTAAAAAGGCCACATGCGGCTGACTCTTTAAAACCCACGACAGGATAAAGGGAATATAAAGTAATAAATAACGAAGTGGATTATGCGCCTGCATGTTGGTTTAATTGTGTCAGTATAACCTCTGTTTGCTGTTGAAAAGACCAGTTCTGGATTATTTGTTTTGAATGTATGCCCATTTTAAATAACGTATCTTTTTCAGTGGTTAGCAAATGAAGTTTGTTTGTAAGGTCTTGCTGGTTTTCGGACTCAAATATATAACCATTTTCTCCAGGAACAACCAGATCAACGGCAGAACCTACTTTATCCGAAACCAGAATGGCTTTTCCGGCTGCCATGGCTTCGTTAATGGCCAGTCCCCAGGTTTCATGAGGCCCTTTAGACGGTAAACAAAATAAATCACAGGCCTGGTACACCTTTGGCATTTGTGTTTGGTTTTGAAAATCAGCTATATGTATATGATGCGATGGAGAACCGGCAACGACATGTTTTAAAGTTTCCGAAAGGTGTCCATTGCCCACAAAAAGCAGATGTATGTGAGGTTGGCTTACCTCTAAAAAAGCATTTAAAAGCAGAAGTGGATTTTTTTTATCTTCAAATTTACCGGCAAATAAAACGAGGATATCACTTTCCTTTAAGCCAAGCTGTTTTCTGAATTCATTTTCATTATTTGATCCATCATTTTCAAAGCGATCATTATCTATTGCATGTGGTGCAAAAATCAGTTGATCCTCTTTTAAGCCGGCCTGTTTAAAATAGGCTTTATTTTGTGTACCTACATAAAAAGCTGCATCTACGTGGCTGTACAACCATTTCAGGAACAGATGTCTAAGGAAAGATTTAAAGCCCGAATGATGATCCAGCAGGGTAGAATCGCCCCTAAACCAAACCGGTAGCTTACCCTTAAAATAACGAATGGCTTTTAAATGGCTGTGAAATGACCAGCCATATACCAACAGTGCATCTGGGTTGAAGCTTTTAATCTGGCCGATTACATCCGGATTTTGTATGCCCATAAAATGATGTGTACCTTTATGTTTGGCGGTGTTTTTTAAGGCAGTGTGGTTATAACCATTAAGCAGCGGTAAATCCCAGTTAATGTGTTGCTTAAAATCGGGATCGTATTTTTTCTGCAAACCTTCTTCACCCCAGCTGTAGAAAACCATCAGGTTGCATTTTTGTGCCAGTGCAACGAAGACCGGTACGTAATACTGAATCGGGTGGGTAATAAGAATGGCTAATTTTTTCAAGTTAGTGGGAACTATAATCTACTTTTTCGAATAAGGCACATTGTTTTTGTGTCATACGTTTGGCATCGTATTGTTTAAATTTCTCCCAATCGGTATGGGGTTTCAAATCTGGATTTTTTAGCAGGCTAAGCATGTACTGAAAGGTATTTTCTATGGCTTCTTCTTGTGGAATATTTAATGAAATAACTGTTCCGGCGGTGCATTGCTGTATAATTTGAGATGCACTGCTTTTGGGATTAAAGAAACCCAAAAGTGGTTTGGAAGCTTGTATATAGGGGTATATTTTAGAAGCTGTGTAGGCCTCATCGTCAGATCCCAATATAACAAGTCCATTTGCTGCCTGTAATATGTTTAAGCCCTGATAAAAAGAAATTCTTCCTGTTTCTTCCGTTACATATTGCCCAATATTTAAGGTTTCTGCAACAGGATAAATGGTTTTTACTCCTTTATTACCACCAGCATAACTGGTACCGATAAAGGTAAACCTTACTTTAGAAAATAAGCCGGCATAATTTTCTAATCCGATTTTAAACGCTTTAAATAAAATTTCGGCTGCACTTCTCATATCAAAACCACCGCGGCCAACATAAACGAAATTAAAGAAATGGCTGCTCAGCTGTTTGTTGTTTAACGACTTTATATACTCTTTTGCAATTTCGAAATCCTTATTAAAGGCTCCAAATGTAATTACGGCCGTGGGGATGTGGATTAACCGGGGATATCTCGCTTTTAAATCAGATAAATAACTTTGAGATACCGCGATCAGTCCACCAACATGTTTCATTGCTACCGGTTCTAAATATTTATTTAAACGGTAAGAAAACCAATATTTGGCCGGTCGTTCTGTTTTGGGTTTATCCTGGTAATAATCAGAATGCCAGGGATCTTGCATGTCGATTACATAGGGGATTTTAAATTTACGTTTCCAATAAGCACCCAAAATGCAAACCGGAAATTGTGTGGTCGAAAAATAAATTAAATCAAATGATTGTTTCCGAAGCAGCTGATTAACATATTCTTTATAAAACCATAAAGATCTGAGTGCCAGACTACCCAAGCCAATCTTGACTGTCCATTTTTTAGAAAAGGCATTAACCTTATGGACTTTAATATATTCGGGGACAGATTGTAACAATAAAGTATCTTTAGGGAAATCTGCGAAATGCTCATCAACGGTAACCACCTCTGCTGCCCAGCCTTCCTGCTTAAAATAAGGTAAACTCATTCTGATGCGTTGCATATCTGCTGCATTAACAGGAGGAAAATAGGGGGAAATGATGAGGAGCTTTTTCAATTGTTTTTGTACTTGATAGCTTTTTTTTCAGTAAAAAGATAGATGATGTAAATTATAGGAATGATTAGGATTATCGAAAGAATTACATACCAATAATGATAGGGTAAGAAATTATTATAATGCGTTAAAATTACTGCTTGAAATAGAAATAATATGGGCCAATGGAGCAAATATAAGGAATAGGAAAATAAACCAAGATCAGCAACTCCTTCAAGAATTCTGTTTATAGAAATAAATTTATTTTGAACGACTAAAGACAAAAATCCCATTACCATTAAACCAAATGTTAAGTCGGAATATGGGAGAAATTCATTTCTTTCTCTGTTAAAAAATGGATATAATAACGTGAAAGAAATAAACAGAGGTATGTTTTTTTTAAATAAGGTCGATTGCTTTTGATAAGCTTCA
>JASLGV010000501.1 GCA_030149995.1 Pedobacter sp. | reverse complement strand
TTTCTGCATTCCAGTTTACATTATCAAAAATAAATTCGATGCGCACCAGATCCTGATCGCCCGAATAAATCGTGAATACCGGAATGCCGTTATCAAGTTTATTTTCTTTGGGGTGGATAAAATTTATAGCACTGATCTGTTTAAAGGCAGGCGCCTGTGAGCGGTCAAGCATATTTGTATATTTATGTTATGGCCCTAAAGCCAGGATGATCAAATTTATTTTTATACTGTTTCGGCAACGTTTTCTGCTGTTAAATAGTACAGCGTTGAAGAAGCCTGCCGTTTAAATGTATGGCGCGATATACGCTGGAGATCTTCTGCTGTTACTTCGAGAAAACGGCTGGTTTCCTGATTTAACAAGGCAGCATCGCCCAGTAACTCATAATACGCAAGGTTCATGGCTTTATCCAGTAGCCCCATTTCAGAAAATACGAGAACGGATTCTACTTTGTTTTTTACCTTTGTGAGCTCTTCGTCTGTTATCGGTGTCGAAACCAGCTTGTCTAATTCAGCCCAGATGGCTGCTTCTGCCCTTTCCATGGTAACACCTTCTACCAGTTTTCCTTCTACCACAAACAATCCGGCATCCAGGCTGCTTGAAATATAGGCGTTGATTTCACTGAAAAGCTGTTGTTCTTTAAGCAGGCTTGTATACAGGCGGGAAGATTGCCCGCGCGATAAAACATCTGATAGAAGATCATAAGCATGGTAATCAGGATGCAACCGCTCCGGCATTTTAAAGGCGATGTAAATGGCATTTAAAGGCACATTGGCATAAACGGTTTCGGTACGTGCCGTTGTTTGTTCCGGTTCCTGAGGTAAGTTACGGTGATAAGGTGTTCCGGCAGGTATGGAGCCAAACCATTTTTCGGCCAATGCCTTTACATCCGCTGTGCGTACATTTCCACCAACAACTAAGATGGCATTTTGCGGATTATAATGTTTTTTAAAAAAAGCCTTTACATCGGGCATGGTGGCCTCCTCAATATGCGCCAGCTCCTTACCTATTGTAGCCCAGCGGTAAGCATGTTCCTTATAAGCAAGCGGACGCAGTTTTAACCACACATCGCCATAAGGCTGGTTCAGGTAACGTTGCTTAAATTCTTCACTTACTACATTGCGTTGTGTTTCAAGACTTTTCTCTGAAAATGCAAGGCTCAGCATGCGGTCGCTCTCAAGCCAGAAAGCGGTTTCAATATTCTCAGCCGGTAACGTAATATAATAATTGGTGATGTCGTTGCTGGTAAAAGCATTGTTTTCACCGCCAACACGTTGTAAGGGTTCATCATAACTTGGAATGTTTACAGATCCTCCAAACATCAGATGCTCGAATAAATGTGCAAAGCCTGTTTGATCCGGATCTTCATCCCGTGCACCTACATCATATAAAATATTTAAAACAGCCATGGGTGTTGTGGCATCCTCATGCACCAGAACCTTTAGCCCATTGGCCAATGTAAAACGATTAAAATCTACCATATTTTTTTCCTTGCCGTAAAGATAGTTTAATAATTGATTTAGCAGAAAATATGCCCGTTAGAATACATTTTTCTGACTTTAATCCGCTGATCTCTTTCTAAAATAGAAAGACTTCCGGTATTTATACCATCAGGTAAATTTATTTTGGAAAGGAAATGCGCGCATAAAGTGCTAAAAAAGCTTAAAATATTACTTTTCTGCCATAAAGCATTTATACAGGTTCTATAAACAAATTTGTATTTTTGCCATATGAACACAGCAGATTTATTGCAAAGAGCACTTCATTTTGATTTTTTAACACAAGAAGAAGGCGTGCACCTTTACCACCACGCAGATACAGCCTCACTTATGTTTGTGGCCAATGAACTTAGAAAGATTCAGGTGCCCAGTGGTAAGGTAACCTGGCAAATAGACCGGAATGTTAATACAACCAATGTATGTATTGCCAACTGCAAATTCTGCAACTTTTTTCGCCGTCCGGGGCACGATGAAAGTTACATTACCGATATAGAAACCTATAAGGTTAAAATCGAAGAAACTTTCCGTTTAGGTGGCGACCAACTGTTGTTGCAAGGCGGGCATCACCCCGATTTAGGCCTGGCTTTTTATGCAGATCTTTTTAAAAAGCTGAAAGAACTATATCCTGATTTAAAGTTACATGCTTTAGGTCCGCCCGAAATTGCCCACGTAGCCAAGCTGGAAGGATTAAGCCATACAGAAGTTTTACGGGCGCTTAAAGAAGCTGGTATGGATTCTTTACCGGGTGCGGGTGCCGAAATTTTAAACGATCGTGTACGCAGGCTGATTTCTAAAGGTAAATGCGGCGGTCAGGAATGGCTCGATGTTATGCGTGCTGCGCACCAGCTGGATATTACAACATCTGCTACCATGATGTTTGGACATGTGGAAACCATCGAAGAGCGCTTTGAGCACCTGGTATGGATCAGACAAGTACAAAGTGAGAAACCGGCTGATGCAAATGGATTTCTGGCCTTTATACCATGGCCTTTCCAGGATGATGGCACCTTATTGAAAAGATTGAGGGGAATCAGCAACAATGTAACGGCCGATGAATACATCCGTATGATAGCTTTGAGCCGCATTATGCTGCCGAATGTTAAAAATATACAAGCAAGCTGGTTAACCGTGGGTAAAACAACTGCACAACTTTGCCTGCATGCCGGTGCCAACGATTTTGGTTCCATTATGATTGAGGAAAATGTGGTTTCTGCAGCGGGTGCACCACACCGGTTTACCGCAAAAGGTATACAGGATTCGATCCGCTCAGCCGGTTTTGAACCACAACTGCGTGGACAAAAATATAACTACCGCGACCTTCCTGAGCACCTGGAAGAACAGGTGATTACCTACTAAAATC
>JASLGV010000375.1 GCA_030149995.1 Pedobacter sp. | reverse complement strand
AGGAAGCCCAGGTATCCATTTCAAAAGATGATATGGCTGCTTATCTGGGCATTTCTGTACGAAGTTTTAACCGCATCCTGAAACAAGTTCAATCCAAACAATAAATCATGTATAAAAAACCATTATTGGCATTATTTCTATTTTCCTTAATCAGTATTACAATTTGGGCACAGACTGAATGGAAACCTGTTTTGGATAAGGAAGGCATTAAAATTTACAGCAGTTTTATACCCGGTTCAAAAGTGAAGGCCATCAAGGCTGAATGTACTTTTAAAGCCAATGCCTCGCAGGTGGCGGCCCTTATTTTAGATGTAGAGGCAGCCCCAGACTGGGTTTACCACACCAAATCCTGTGCATTACTTAAGCAGGTTTCGCCAGCCGATCTTTATTACTATTCGGAAGTAAGTTTGCCCTGGCCTTTACAAAACAGGGACTTCGTAACGCACCTAATGGTTTCCCAAAATCCCCAAACAAAGGTTGTTGTAATAGACGGGGTTGTTGTAAAGGGATACACACCAGAAAAAAAAGGTATTGTAAGGGTTACAGAAGCAGTGGGTAAATGGGTAATTACACCTTTGCCGGCAGAGCAGCTTAGCATCAGCTATAACATCCATGTAGATCCTGCCGGAAATTTACCTGCCTGGCTCGTTAATCTTTTTGCCCTTGAAGGTCCTTACCAGATTATGAAAAAGCTCAAATCAGTATCCCAGCAACCTCCATACAAAAATGCCACGCTGGCTTTTATTAAAAATTGATCAACCGCTCAACTTATGAGCAAAAAAGTTGTTGATATCTAAAAGCCCTTATTCAAGTGATGTCTGAACTTTTAATTATCAATGGCAGTGCGCGTTTAAATGGAGATACCCAAAAGGTTATAAACAAATTAACCGAAGGATTGGTCTGTACACAAATTAATTTAGTGGAACACCATTTAATGCCATATAACTATAACGCTCAATATCCGGAGGATGATTCTTTTAAAATCCTCGCCAAAGAAATCTTATATCATCCGCATATTTTACTGGCTACTCCTGTATACTGGTTTTCCATGAGCGGACGAATGAAACAGTTTTTAGACAGGCTAACGGACTGGGTAACAGCAGACCAGGAAACCGGCCGGAAATTAAAAGATAAAACCATGCAGTTGCTTGCCGTTGGAACGGATGGCGAATTGCCCGACGGATTTACAGCGCCTTTTTACATGACAGCCAATTACTTCGACATGTCCTATAAAGGCCATCTTTATTTCAACGCAGAGCGGCACATTGAAGAGGCTGAAATAATTGAAATCAGAAAATCTTTTTTTAGCTTTATCGCCCACGACAACAACTGAATTTAGTATAACAACAAATGTTAAATTAATTATGAATGTAGAAGAGGTTTTTAAAAATAACGAAAAGTGGATTGCCGAAAAACTCGCCATAGACCCTGAGTATTTTACCAATTTAGCCAAAGGACAAAGCCCGGAGTTTTTATACATAGGGTGCTCTGACAGCCGGGTAACCGCCGAAGATTTAATGGGCATCCAGCCGGGACAGGCATTTGTACACAGAAACGTTGCCAACCTGGTAAACAATGTAGACCTGAGTGTAATGACCGTTTTGAATTATGCGGTACGGCATTTAAAGGTTAATCACATTGTGGTATGCGGACATTATAACTGTGGTGGTGTAAAAGCAGCCATGCAGCCGGCAGACCTGGGCATTTTAAATCCATGGCTTCGCAACATCCGCGATGTATACCGCCTGCATAAAGATGAGTTAAACGCAATAGAAAACGAAGAAAAACGCTACGAGCGACTGGTTGAATTAAACGTTCAGGAACAATGTGTAAACCTGCTTAAAACAGCCGCCGTGCAGGAAGCTGTTATAGAAAGAGGCCTTACCGTACATGGATGGGTGTTTGATATCCATACCGGCCGTTTAATAGATCTTAAAATAGATTTTACCGCTATTTTAAAGAATATTATGGAAATCTATAAGTTGTATTAAACATAGCTTTCAGTGATTTATTTGTATTCGGTGCTTACACACACCGAATACAAATTAAAAACTATCTACCCATCCAGCCACCATCAACGGTTAAGATGGTACCATGAACGTAATCACTTGCTTTAGAAGATAAAAAGACTGTTGGCCCGGTAAAATCTTCGGGTGTTCCCCACCTGCCTGCCGGAATCCGGTCTAAAATAGATTTACTCCGATCTTCATCGGCGCGCAATGCAGAGGTATTATCTGTAGCAATATAACCCGGTGCAATGGCATTCACATTTACCCCTTTAGATGCCCACTCGTTGGCAAAAGCTTTGGTTAAAGCTGCAATAGCACCCTTACTGGCTGCATAACCGGGTACGGTAATACCGCCCTGAAAGGAAAGCAAAGACGCCGTAAAAATAATTTTACCCGATCCGCGGGCAACCATTTCTTTCCCAATTTCTCTTGTTAAGATAAAAGGTGCTGTTTGATTTACCGCAATTACTTCATCCCAGAATTCGTCCGGATGCTCTGCAATTGGTTTGCGCAGAATGGTGCCGGCGTTGTTAATTAAGATATCAATAACCGGATGTACGGCCTTTACCTCTTTAATAAAATGGGTAATGCTTTCGCGCTTACTGAAGTCGCACTGATAAGCATAAAATTTCCGGCCAAGGGCCAGCACTTCTTTTTCTACTTCACTGTTTTCCAGTTCCAGGCTGGCCGATACACCGATAATATCGGCACCCGCCGCTGCAAGGGCCAGTGCCATGGCTTTACCAATTCCCCTTTTACAACCGGTTACCAGTGCTGTTTTCCCTTTTAATTCAAATATGTTTAAAGACATTCTTTTGTTTGTAGGTTTATAATAGATTGTGGTTGCAATTATTTTAATTCAGTAATCTTACAATGGTCCATATCACCATAATCAAGGTTTTCGCCCGCCATGCCCCAGATAAACGTATAGTTACTGGTTCCTGCTCCCGAGTGAATAGACCAGTTTGGCGAAATTACAGCTTCATTATTCTGCATCCAGATGTGACGGGTTTCTTGTGGCTGGCCCATAAAATGGCATACACTCTGCCCTTCCGGAACTTCAAAATAAAAATAAGCCTCCATCCTTCTGTCGTGCGTATGTGCTGGCATGGTATTCCAAACGCTACCTGACTTAAGTTCGGTCATACCCATCTGTAACTGACAGGTAGGCAGCACACTGTTAACCAATAATTTATTGATAATGCGATGGTTGGCCGTTGCCGCACTTCCAAGTTCCACAATTTCAGCTTCATTTTTCGTTACTTTCTTTGTTGGATAGTTGCGGTGTGCCGGGGCTGAGTTAATATATAATTTGGCCGGATTAGTTTCATCTGCCGACTCAAAAAAGACCTCTCGGGTTCCCTGTCCGATGTAAAGTGCTTCTTTAAATTCAAGTTCAAAATGCTCGCCATCGGCTGTTACAATCGCCTTACCCCCAACATTAATAATTCCAAGTTCGCGACGCTCTAAAAAGTAAGTTGCCTTTAAATCGTCTGGATTTGGCAATGCGATCTTTTCTCCTACCGGCATGGCACCGCCCACAATATACCTGTCGAAATGTGATAAAGTTAAATTTACCTGATTGGCGCCAAAGATATTTTCAATTAAAAAATTACTTCTTAGGGTGGCGGTATCCATTTGTTTTACTTCATTCGGACTTTGAGCGTAACGGCTTTCAAATGTATTGTTCATTGGTTAAAAATTGAGGTGTAACTATTTGGTTTTCCCGGTATTCTGCATACAGGTAAAATGTGAAACGCAAATATATTTATACAACCTCTATTATTACAATTAATATCGAACTTTATAAAATTCGGCTCAATTTCCTGTGGATATCTCTCGAAGGCATAGCATTAAATTAATTATTATCCTGCACAGAGCGGTTGCCGGTTTCTATTTCAACCTCTTTGGTTGTAACGGCATAATGTGCCGGGCGAATCTCTGAGCCAAAAGCTACGGCATAAGCCTTGGTAAATTCGGCGCCCACATATAAAATAATAGCCGAGTAATAAGTCCAGAGGAGCAATACCACCAGCGATCCTGCGGCGCCATAAGTACTGCCAACATTGCTTTGACCAATGTACAGCGAAATGCCAAACTTACCGACCATAAAAAGCAAGGCTGTTACAATAGACCCCGCAGCTACATCGCGCCATTTTATAACCGCATCGGGCAGTACTTTAAAAATAACACCAAAAATCAGCGAAACAACGGCCAGGGTAATCACCTGGTTAAGGATGTAAAAAAATACCACCGATACATCGGCAAAGCGCGCCTGCAGCCGGTGGTTAAAAGTATCTAAAACAGCCGTTACAGAAAGCGAAACAAGTAATAAAAAACCAAGGCTTATGATAACCGAAAAAGAAAGAAAACGGTTTTGGAGCAATTTTATCCAGCTCTTTTTGGGTTTAGGTTTTAGCCCCCATATCGTGTTAATGGAATCCTGTATATCGCCAAATATAGTTGTGGCACCAATCAGCAAGGTTACCACTCCAATAATAAAGGCAATATTACTTTTACCGTTCAACGATGCATTTTTAATGATCTGTTGCAGCTGTAAGGCGGTATCTTTACCTAAAAAACCGGTCAGTTCGGCATAAACCTTCCCTTCTGCCGCCTCCTGTCCCAAAAATATGCCACAGAGTGATATGATGACCACCAGCAAAGGCGCCATCGAAAACACGGTATAATAAGCAAGGGAACCACTGAGTTTGGTTACTTTATGATCTCCGAAACCATCAAAAGTAGCTTTCAAAACTTGCCACAGATTTTTTAAAGTTATTTTTTTCTTGTTCATAAAAAAACGGTCAGGATGATTTATATTCCTAACCGTTTTTAATACGTTTTGTTTTTCTGCAGGTTAATTTATCATTTTGCTTTGATCCAGGCAGCAATATCCTTTATAAGTCCTTCCGATACACTTACAGGAACCTGATACTGTTCTGAAGTGGTTTTTTCTGTTTGCGGACTTAACAGGTGATTCAATTCAGGATAGTATTTAAGGGTAACGTTTTTCTTTTTGTTTAAGGCCGCATCCCACAGATCGTAATCGGTTTTGCTCACCTGAATATCGTTTCCACCTTGTATAACGAATATTTTCTGTTTTACAATTTTCTTGGCATCTGCCACCTGGTTGTTTACGTTCAGATCAACCCAATAACTTGCCGGTAAACCCAGAATACTTGAATCTGGTTTCAGAGTGCCTAAACTGGTAATATTTGCTTTACTAATTTCTTGAATGGCTTCTTCCAAACGGCCTTTATTTACTTCTGAAGTATCTTTGGAACGTTCGAACATATATTTGTTCTGTTCGATAATTATATCACTCAATTTTCTTGCCGGAGCAGCAGCAAGTATAATTCCTGCCAGGTCTGGCGAAAGATTGGCTATACGTGGAGCAAGCATGCCACCTAAACTATGTCCAAAAAGAAAAATCTTTTTTACATCTGCTCCCTGGATGGTTTTAGCCTGTGTGATGGCTGCAAGGGCATCGTTCAAAACCTCTTCCTTAACCGTAAAGGCGCCTGTAAAATCATTCGGGTAAATCAACGTTCTCTTTACATAACGCAAAGAACCAATTCCTTGTGCAGCTAAACCTGCGGCCATATCCTTAAATGGTTTATTAGCTCCAACACTTTCGTCCATATCTCCTGGCCCTGATCCATGTACAAACACCACAACCGGGAAGTTCTTAACATTTTTAGGGATGGTAATAATGGCTGCCAGCTGGCTCTTGGCAGGCCCTATATACACAGATTGCTCTTTATACAGGTTGGTATCTGCATAAGATGGTTTTACATAATTAGAAGCACTTCTGCTCGGTGCCAGAAAAAGGCCCACAATTTTTTCAGCTTTGTTGAAACCTAAAATAAAGTTCTGATCACCATGCGCAAATTTACCTTCTACGGTTACAGAAAAGAATTCGCCCTGCACCTTGCTTTGAACCGCATCAAATGCGTCTGATTTGCCGTACTTTGCTGCCAGGTCTGACCATAATTTCTTCAGATCCTCTTCAGAAATTTTCGTTTTAACCTCACTATCAAATAAATTATGCGCTTCAGAGAATTTCTCTGCCTGCATCAAATCAAAGAACTGATTGGCAGCATTAAATAAACTGATCACATTTTGTGAAAAAGCTGTGGTGGTAAAAAGAAGCGTAATTATCAATAAAATACTTTTTTTCATTTGTCTGGAATTTGTTTTTATTCGCACCATCAGATTTATTCAATGGTAATGAAAAATCCTAATGGTTTTATGTATAATAATTTATGGTTTGGTTGATTGTATAATATCCAAAGTTAAAAATATTTGAATCTCAAACACGCAAAACAAAACTAATTTTTTAGTTTTTTATAAATTGTTTTTAAACGGGCAATAAGATCCCCCTTTTAGCGAAAAAGCACTCAAATCAAAAAAAATTTAACGTTAACACAATAATTACTTAAAAAAGCGTTTATATATCCGAGAGCGTTAATTTAGATGACGGGGATTCTGCTTAGGTGGAATTCCCGTTTCTTTTTAAAGCCGGAGTCAGCAAAAATTCCGGTCATAAAAAAAAGCAGATCAAGTCTGCTTTCTGTTTCCTGTAGTATATGTTCTCATTAAGAGCTAAAAATCATCCAGATATTTTTGTTTCCTTGAAGGTCTTAAAATAATATATAAGCCTAAACTAATCATAACGGCTGCTACCCCAATTTGCGAGAATATCAGATCCATATTGGTAATATCCCTTAAGGTGAAAAGCCCCCCAATAATAACCAGTGCCAGCCAGCCTCCGCCATTAAAGTTTCTTCGGTAGCCAATCCATAAACCGAGTGCCAGCATGCCCGTGTGCCAGTTAAACACAAAATAAGGAATATCTATGCCCTCGTTACGCAGTAAAAAAATAATACCAGCGGTAAGAAATAAAATGCCCCAGCCCAAATGTCTGTCTGAATAGCTTTTTTTATTGAAATTTTCCATAACCTTTAAGTTTTAACCAAAAATACTGGTCGTACGGAAAAGTATATAGATACCTTCTCCCAACCACTTGGTTTTACCGGTGAACGGCTTTAAAACAGCGGTTAACATTCTGCCTGAGCAAAAGCGGTTTAAACAGGATTACGTAGCTGGCCTGTTAAACGTAATGAGCTCCTTTTCACGGCTCATGATTACACGTTCTGTTAAACCGATAAACAATCCGTGTACGAGTAACCCCTCAATCTGGTTCAAGGCGTAGGCAAGTTTTTGAGGATCTTCAATAAAACCAAAATCAGTGTCAATTATGTAATTGCCATTATCGGTTATAAAGGTCTTGCCTTCTCTTATTCTGAGCACACCTTTTCCACCTAACTTTTTCAAAGCATCAAACACATATTGGCAGGCCAGCGGAATTACTTCTACAGGAACGGTAAAAGCACCTAATTTTTCTACCTTTTTAGAAGCATCGGTAATGATAACAGCTCGCCGGCTCAGGGAGGCAATAATTTTTTCCCTGAACAAAGCCCCTCCTCCGCCTTTTATCAGATCGAGCGATTCCGTAAACTCATCTGCTCCATCAATGCTGATGTCGACAAAAGAAAGATTCTGCAAGGGTAAAACTTCAATACCAAGCGACCTGGCCAGGGTTTCAGTTCTGACCGAGCTGGCCGCAGCCGTTATTTTTAAACCGGTGGCCACTTTTTTACCCAGCTCTTCTATGGCAAATGTTGCGGTTGTACCGGTACCAAGCCCAACCACATCGCCCGGTTTTACGAGTTTTACAGCTTCTTTTGCCGCTGCGAGTTTTTCGGCGTCCTGTGCCTGTTTATCCTTAGTTCCCATAAAGTAAAAATACAGAAAAGCATCGAAACGGATATGTATTTATCTGACAGAAAGATTAAAGGAAATTGTCGTTAAACTGAATGAGGGTGTCTAAAAAGGAAAATCTAACATCTGAGAATCAACTGTACGAAAATTTTTTCCATCAGGCACCCGAATAAAAAATGGGGTGTCCGACCTTTTCGGAAACCCCATTATCTATTTAATAAAAATTAAATTATTTATCTGTTGATAAAGAATATGGGAAATCTGATGGATTGGTCCCTCTTTGCTTATTGGGCTCGGCCGACATCTCAAAGTTCAATACCGCCCCTTTTTGTAATCCGCTGTGACTGATCCAGTTTTTACCATATGCCTTTCCATCCAGCTGCAAAGATTTAACATACCGGTTCTCATCGCTGTTTTGCGCGGCATTGATTACAACTGTTTTGCCATTTTCGAGTGTAATGGTTACTTTCTTAAACAACGGTGCGCCCAATACATACTGATCTACACCCGGCGTTACCGGGTAAAAACCCAATGCCGAAAATACATACCACGCAGAGGTTTGTCCGTTATCTTCATCTCCACAGTAACCATCTGGTGTAGCTTTGTACATCCTGTTCAATGTTTCGCGTACCCAATACTGTGCTTTATATGGGGCACCTCCATAATTATACAGGTAAATCATGTGCTGGATCGGCTGGTTTCCATGTGCATATTGCCCCATGTTGGCTATCTGCATTTCTCGTATTTCGTGAATCACACCTCCGTAAGCACTTTCATCGAATACAGGTGGCATTGTAAATACAGAATCGAGTTTATTTACAAATTTATCATGGCCACCCATTAATTTTGCCAATCCCTCTATATCCTGGAAAACAGACCAGGTATAATGCCAGCTGTTGCCTTCGGTAAAGGCGCCGCCCCATTTAAACGGACTAAAAGGACTTTGGAAAGTACCATCGGCATTTTTACCCCGCATTAAACCCGAAGCCGGATCAAAAAGGTTTTTATAATTCAGGGCTCTTTTCTTATAAATATCAATTTCTGATGCCGGTTTGCCCAGCGCTTTACCCAATTGATAAATGGTAAAATCATCATAGGCATATTCTAAGGTTTTCGCTGCATTTTCGTTGATTTTTACATCGAAAGGAACATACCCAAGTTCATTGTAATATTTAACACCATTACGCCCCACAGCTTCCATTGGCCCTTCATTATTGGCTCCATGCTTCAGGGCTTCCCAAAGGGTATTAATATCATAGCCCCGTAAGCCTTTAATATAGGCATCTGAAACAACCGATGCCGAGTTGTTGCCCACCATAATATTGGCATAACCCGGACTGCTCCATTCAGGTAACCAGCCACCTTCTTTATAATCGTTGATGAGTCCTTCCTGCATTTCCTTGTTTATTGCAGGATATACCAGATTTAAGAAAGGGTATAAAGCACGGAAAGTATCCCAAAAGCCCGTTCCTGCAAACATATATCCCGGTCTGATCTCGCCATTATAAGGGCTCCAGTGTACCATCTTATTGTTGGCATCAAATTCATACAGTTTATTCGGGAAAAAGAGTGTACGATACAGGCATGAGTAAAAAGTGCGTGTCTGATCGACCGTTCCGCCTTCTACCGAAACACGGCTCAAAGTTTTATTCCACGTAGCCTTTGCTTTTTCCTTTGTAGTATCGAAAGCATCTGTTGCAAGCTCTCTTTTAAGGTTAATATCTGCCTGTTCAAAACTGATAAAAGAAGAAGCCACTTTAGCCGTTACCTTCTCGCCTTTTGCAGTCTTAAATCCAATTACAGCACCGGTATGATCGCTTTGCAATTCCAGCTCACTTACATTCAGCTCTTTTCCACTCCAGGTTTTCGACAGGGTAAAGTCCTTATCGAAGTAGATAACAAAGTAATTTTTAAAGTTTTTAGGTAGCGGACCTCTCGCGTACTTGCTTGTATAGCCGATAATTTTACGCTCTTTCGGAAGAATCTTAATGTAGGATCCTTTATTTAACGCATCTACCACTACAAAAGCACTGTCTGTTTTAGGAAAAGTAAACCTGAATTGTGCCGCTCGTTCTGTTGGTGTTATTTCTGTTGTTACATCTGCATCGGCCAGGTAAACACTGTAATAATAAGGTTTTGAAACCTCCGCTTTATGACTAAACCAGCTGGCCCGTTCGTCCTCATTAAATTTCAATTTACCCGTAACCGGCATGATGGCAAAAGCACCATAATCATTCATCCAGGGAGATGGCTGATGTGTTTGTTTAAAGCCACGAATTTTATCGGCATCATACGTATACGCCCATCCATCGCCCATTTTTCCTGTCTGAGGTGTCCACATGTTCATTCCCCAGGGTAAACCAATGGCTGGATAGGTATTTCCGTTTGACAGACTGGGTTTGGATTGCGTGCCCATTAAGGGATTAATCCACTCTACCGGGTCTGTAATTTTGCCCACTGTTTGCGCAAAACTGGCCGAAGTGACAAAACTGAATAAAGCGATAAATATTTTTTTCATTTGTTTGTTGTTAGGTATCTATTTAAAAGCTGGTCCTTAAAAATACATAAAAGAAGATAAGGGGCTTATATATTTTGTTTTTCCCGATGGGTTATCAGCTTTTCTGGCTTTGCACATATTCTGCCCACAAGCCGTCGAGATCTTTACCCGTTAACCGGGTCCAGATTTCAAGTGTATATGTATGGTCTCTGAGCGAGGCGTCTACCGCTTTTATGGTTCCCGGTTTCACCTCTTTTTCTATCCATGCAAAAAAACGCGCTGTAATTCGATAACTGTTTTTATAACTGTGTTCTGGTTTTAATGCAGGTAAGGTCCATCTGGCACCAGCATTGTCGACACCAAATTTATAGCGGGCATAATCAGCAATCCCTTCTGTTAACCATCCCGGACCAACACTGCGGCCATAATCCTGTACGATGTGCATCACTTCGTGGGTAACCACATCAATATCTTCAGGATGTTCTTGCATCCACCTGGCACTGTAAGTTACCTTTCCATTAGCCGTTGCTGCCACCCCTTTGTAAGCCGTATCGACCAGAAAAGTTACTTTTTTCAAGGTTTTAGGATTGTACTCGGCAGCAAGTTTTGGGTACACTTCAAAAAAGGTATTAATCAGCCTGTTTTTAAGCTGGGGATCCAATGCTTCATAATTATTCTCGAAGGTTAGCGTGTATCCGTTTTTCTTAATAATTTCCTGGGCCTTTAATCCGAACGGCGAACATACGCAGATCAGTACCAGAAAGCAATGCAATGTTGTTTTTTTGATTATCATAATTTTTATCTGCTAAATATTTTCTAAAAATTCATTTTATTGTTCACTGTTTATAAGACTCCAGCAGCTGGCTGCACCAATTAAAGCTGCATCTTCTTTCAATACAGAAACCTGAATTTCTGTTTCTACACCCTGTCTGTTAAAAGTTTCAGAAAGTCCGGCTTCAAATTCAGTAAAGGCCTGGGCAATGTTGCCACCAATCACCACCAGATCAATTTGATGCCTGTTAACCACCGGAATTAAAAATTCTGCCAGATTGTGACCAAACTCCTTAAATACCCGGGCAGCACAATCATTTTCCTGAACCTGTTCAACCAATTCTTTTACGCCTTTTAAGCCGATCCCGGTTAGTACTTCGTACCTTTTTATAAACCACTGGGTTGATAAATAATGCTCTGCGATGGAATCCAGAAAATCAGCATTCCAGAGCGCTGCGTCTGTGGCCTTACCATTCAGGTAAAAAGCCGATCCGAGACCTGTTCCGAGGGTTAATCCCATAACACGATCTCTTTCGCGGGCAGCGCCTGCAAAAACCTCTCCCTGTAAAAAAGCGGCAGCATCATTTATAAACCGGATGTTTTCTGGTTCGATCTTTAAACGTGCTCCCAATTCTTCTTTAACATCAACCTGATACAAGGATTTGAATTTATCCTGATCCTGAATTAAAGAAATACCTTTTTCATAATCAAATGGACCCGGCATAGCAATACCTACTTCCCATTCTTCAGGGTTGTACCCTGCAAAAGACTCGCTGATGATCTGGCTCCAGCCATCTAAAATTTCTATAGCAGTCCCCTTCGAATCTATAAACTTTCTTTTTACCGATGCCGGTTCCAGCTTACGCTCTTCTATATCTACAATACCGGTCGTAATGTGCGACCCGCCTATATCAACACCCAATGCCATGGGCCTAAATTCTTCTTTACGATCTTCTTTCATTAAAAACACCAGACTCTGCCAATTATTAAAAACACCTGTTTAAATCCTTACATAACAGCAAAAATCTGCCATAAATAAAAACGATAAAATGCTTTTCCACAGGTTTCGGAACCGGGGCAAGTACACGTTGTACAGATTGATTAAGGATAAAAATAATAGTTTATCGTTTTACTAAAAAATAAAAAACAATACTTCTGCTAAAATGTAAGCAAAATATTACCTAATAGGCTTTATAGCAAGGTTAATATTTAGACTAAACCTGACTGAATTTTTCTTATCCGGTTTAAAAAGGCTTAAAAATAGTAAAACGTTTTATTAAGAAAAAAAAACACAATACACCTCGGGGTGATAACAATTTGACTGGCCCCTAATCCCGTACGATAACTTTGGCCGGAATGATGACTTGTTGATTATAACTGTTTTGTTCGGAAGACAGCTGATTTAAAACCAGCTTGATGACGGTTTCGGCAATATCTTCCAGGGGTTGCTGAACAGCAGAGATACCCGGTGTATGAAGTTCAAAGGCTTCATGATCGTCGTAGGCAATTACAGCCAGATCGGCACCCACTTTTTTTCCCAACAGTTTAAGAACC